>NZ_RHJJ01000009.1:0-92260 GCF_004212225.1 Escherichia sp. E14V7 | reverse complement strand
CGTTGTAGCCATTTAATTTCATCGCGCGCCTCAATACCCACTCGCGTGGCAGCGGATACCGTGTCATTAAAGGCAAATACTCCGTGCAAATTCTTTATGCTTATTTCGACGCCGATCTGTTGGTTAATTGAGCTATTTCTCGGGCAAAATTCGCGACCTGCTCCCAATCGGTATAAACAACCTCTTTGCGCGTATCTGTTTCTCCGCCTGACATCTTCATAATCAGCTTGATCATAAAGCGGTCGTACCAACGATAGCGTGGATAACGCAGCGCCCCGGCAATAACGGCACAGCGATCGGGGCGCCATTGTGAGTTCATCAGAAACTTTCGTGCGTAGCTGTTGGTCTGCACAGTCCGCTTCTCCGGCTTGCGTGCCACCAGGTTGACGGAGTAAAAGGCGCTCGGCATTGAGTTCAGCCGGGTGGCATGCTTTTTGACAAATGCCTGGAACGCAGAATGGTAATGACCGTAGCGAATAGAAGCGCCAATCACCACGCGATCGTAGTTTTCCCACTGTGGTTCTTCAATGCGGTGCACATTAGCGACATCCGCCTGGATCCCCAGTTCTTTCAGTTCCGAAGCCAGGTAGGAGGCAATCTCGCGCGTTTGTCCGTCCCTTGTTGAGAAAAGAATTAATGTTTTCACGTATTACTCCATCATTCACGCCAGAAAGTCGGGGTAAAGAGCACCAGCAATGTAAAGACCTCAAGACGACCAAACAGCATGTTGGCAATCAGGATCCATTTAGCCACCGGGTTCATGCTGGTAAAGTTATCAGCAACCACGCCAAGCCCAGGCCCCAGGTTATTCAATGTCGCAACAACCGAGGCAAAGGCAGAAAAGTCATCCACGCCCGTGGCGATTATCGCCAGCATACTGACAATAAACACTAATGCATAGGCGGAGAAAAATCCCCAAACGGCTTCGAGGATACGTTCCGGCAGTGCACGGTTCCCCAGCTTAATGCTGTAGACGGCGTTCGGATGCACCAGTCGTTTCAGCTCACGGTTCCCCTGCTTAAACAGCAGCAGGATGCGGATCACTTTCAGGCCACCGCCCGTTGACCCGGCACAACCGCCGATAAAAGCTGAACATAAAAGCAGTACCGGCAAAAAGAGCGGCCAGCGGGCAATGCTGTCAGTCGTAAACCCGGCGGTTGTCGCCATCGACACCACCTGGAAAAACGCCTGGTTAATTGTCATCAGCGCTGAACTGTAGACATTATGAAACCACAGCACGAGGGTACAAATAACCACCAGCGTAAACTGTACGCCGATAAACATGCGAAATTCCGGATCGCGCCAATAAACCTTCAGACTCCGCCCACTTAACAGCGAAAAGTGCAGACCGTAGTTACAGCCGGAGATCAGCAGGAAGATAGCAATGATGGTGTTAATGGTCGGGCTATCGAAATAGCCAACGCTGGCATCATGAGTCGAGAAGCCGCCAATAGCGATTGTCGCAAAGCTATGACCGATAGCATCAAAGGCATCCATTCCAGCAAACCACAGCGCCAGTGCACAGGCGACGGTCAGCAAGACATAAATCAACCACAGGGTTTTCGCCGTTTCCGCAATTCGCGGACGCATTTTGTTATCTTTCAGTGGGCCGGGCATTTCCGCGCGATAGAGCTGCATCCCACCCACGCCGAGGATAGGTAGTATCGCAACCGCCAACACGATGATCCCCATCCCGCCAAACCATTGCAGCATCTGGCGATAAAAGAGGATGGCATGAGGGAGTGAATCCAGCCCCACCAGCGTAGTGGCCCCCGTAGTGGTCAGGCCAGAGAAAGATTCAAAAAACGCATCGGTAATCGTGAGATTCGGGCTTTCCGAAAAGATAAAAGGGAGCGCACCGACGCTACCCAGCACGGTCCAGAACAGCACCACGATCAGAAACCCTTCACGGGATTTCAGTTCGCCCTTCTCTTTACGGTTCGGCCACCACAGCATAGAGCCAATGGCGAGGGCGACAAAAAAGGTCTGGGTAAAAGCGCGGCCCGCTCCATCCCGGTAGATGAGTGCTACCAGTCCAGGGATAATCATTGTCCCTGAAAATAAGATGACCAGTAGTCCAACGATTCGGGTAATGGCGCGAAAATGCATCTCTGCCGCTTCCTTAGTTCTGCAAAACGAAGTGGGGATTATTCTTCAATCGCTAACAATTGCAATGAACCACGGCTAAAATCCGCCAGCTTTGCGGAAAATTCAGCCACTTTCGCTGCCGGAAGCGCCACCCGCAGCAAAACGAATGCCTGATAATCACTGTTGATAATTTTGCCGTCACACTGCCCCAGCAACGCTTCAATGCCGGTTAACTGACTATATTCACATTGCAAAGTATATTCGGTTAATGGCGTCTTGCGTTGGGTCGTTAGCTGGCGCAGCGCCTGATTCACGCCGCCGCCATACGCTTTCACTAACCCACCGGTGCCAAGCAATATGCCGCCGTAGTAGCGCACCACCACAGCGGTAATTTCCCCGACGCCGCTGCCCATTAGTTGGGCGAGCATCGGTTTACCTGCCGTTCCCGCCGGTTCCCCGTCGTCAGAGAAACCCAGCTGTTGTGAATCATCCGGTGCGCCAGCTACCCACGCCACGCAATGGTGGCGGGCATCGGGGTGTTCTGCCCGCACCGATTCAACAAACGCTTTCGCCGCCTCAACGCCATCGGTATGCGCCAACAGCGTTATGAAGCGGCTCTTTTTGATCTCTTCAACGACCGTGACTGGTGCCGCAGGAATTAACCAGCTTTCCATCACGCCAGTTTCAGATCCCGGGTCATGTTTTCCACGCTGTTTTCGTGGATCACCACGTTGTCTTCGATACGAATGCCGCCGAACGGTTTCAGTGCTTCAATTTTCTGCCAGTTGAAGTGTTTGCTGAATTGCCCTTCACGCCACGGTGCCAGCAGCGATTCGATGAAGTAGATACCCGGCTCAATGGTTAACACCATGCCCGGCTGGAGAATACGGGTGCAGCGCAGGTACGGATATTTTGCCGGTGCCGCGAGGTGCGTACCGCTATCATCCTGCATAAAACCGGCTACGTCATGCACCTGCAGGCCCAGCGGATGGCCGATACCATGCGGCATAAACGGTCCGGTGAGATCGTTTTCGACCATCGCTTCTTCACTCATATCGGTGATGATTTGATGTTTACGCAGCAGTTTGGCAATGCGCTGATGGAACTGGATGTGGTAATCCACATAGCTGACGCCTGCTTTCATGGTAGCGATCAGCGCCAGTTGTTCATCATTGACGTCTTTCACCAGCTGCGCGTAGTCGTTGTCGCTTTTTGCCGACCAGGTACGAGTCAGGTCAGCCGCATAACCGTTATATTCTGCCCCGGCATCCAGCAGGAAGCTGCGCATCTCTTCCGGTGCCTGATGATCCAGTTTGGTGTAATGCAACACCGAAGCGTGTTCGTTAAGCGCCACAATGTTGCTGTAAGGTACGTCGGTATCACGATGACCGGTCGCGGTCAGATAGGCAATGTTGATATCGAACTCGCTCATGCCAGAACGGAACGCTTCTTCTGCCGCGCGATGACCGTTGACCGCCATTTTCTGCGCTTCACGCATACAGGCCAGTTCGTACTCGGTTTTGAAGGAGCGGTAGTAATGCAGGTAGTCGATCACCCCTTTCGGGTTGATGTTGCTGGCCTCAATACCCAGTTGCAGCGCACGTTCCGGCACCGGACCGATATAACCGATATTGCCGCGCGCAGCAGGCAGCAGGCTACCAATGCCATCGGCTTTCGGCAGCGCGATCACTTCCACATCTTCAGTCCAGAAGGAGGTCGGCAGCGGTTCGACGTTGTGCCAGTAATCAACCGGCAGATAGAACCACAGTTTCGGCTTGTTCACGCCATCCACCAGCAACCAGCAGTTTGGCACCTGAGTTACCGGCACCCACGCTTTGAATTGCGGGTTCACTTTAAACGGATAGGGATGATCGTCGAGAAAAACGTTGAACAGCTCGCCGGAGTGAATAAGTAATGCATCCAGCTTGAAGCGCGCCAGCGCATCGCGAGTCCGTTCTTGTAAGGTAGCTATATGATTTTTATAAAGCGAGGCCAGTGATTCCATTTTTTACCCTTCTGTTTTTTTGACCTTAAGTCTCCGCATCTTAGCACATCGTTAATACAGAGCGTGATTTCTGCCGAGCGTGATCAGATCGGCATTTCTTTAATCTTTTGTTTGCATATTTTTAACATAAAATACACACTTCGATACATCTGGTACGACCAGATCACCTTGCGGATTCAGGAGACTGACATGCTTTACAAAGGCGACACCCTGTACCTTGACTGGCTGGAAGATGGCATTGCCGAACTGGTATTTGATGCCCCAGGTTCAGTTAATAAACTCGACACTGCGACCGTCGCCAGCCTCGGCGAGGCCATCGGCGTGCTGGAACAGCAATCAGATCTAAAAGGGCTGCTGCTGCGTTCGAACAAAGCAGCCTTTATCGTCGGTGCTGATATCACCGAATTTTTGTCCCTGTTCCTCGTTCCTGAAGAACAGTTAAGTCAGTGGCTGCATTTTGCCAATAGCGTGTTCAATCGCCTGGAAGATCTGCCGGTGCCGACCATTGCTGCCGTCAACGGCTATGCGCTGGGCGGTGGCTGCGAATGCGTGCTGGCGACCGATTATCGTCTGGCGACGCCGGATCTGCGCATCGGTCTGCCGGAAACCAAACTGGGCATCATGCCGGGCTTTGGCGGTTCTGTACGTATGCCACGTATGCTGGGCGCTGACAGTGCGCTGGAAATCATTGCCGCCGGTAAAGATGTCGGCGCGGATCAGGCGCTGAAAATCGGTCTGGTGGATGGCGTAGTCAAAGCAGAAAAACTGATTGAAGGGGCGATGGCGATTTTACGCCAGGCCATTAACGGCGACCTCGACTGGAAAGCGAAACGTCAGCCGAAGCTGGAACCGCTAAAACTGAGCAAGATTGAAGCCACCATGAGCTTCACCATCGCTAAAGGGATGGTCGCGCAAACGGCGGGGAAACATTATCCGGCGCCCATCACCGCAGTAAAAACTATTGAAGCTGCGGCCCGTTTTGGTCGTGAAGAAGCCTTAAACCTGGAAAACAAAAGTTTTGTCCCGCTGGCGCATACCAACGAAGCCCGCGCACTGGTCGGCATTTTCCTTAACGATCAATATGTAAAAGGCAAAGCGAAGAAACTCACCAAAGACGTTGAAACCCCGAAACAGGCCGCTGTGCTGGGCGCAGGCATTATGGGCGGCGGCATCGCTTACCAGTCTGCGTGGAAAGGCGTGCCGGTTGTCATGAAAGATATTAACGACAAGTCGTTAGCCCTCGGCATGACTGAAGCCGCGAAACTGCTGAACAAGCAGCTTGAGCGCGGCAAGATCGATGGTCTGAAACTGGCTGGCGTGATCTCCACGATCCACCCAACGCTCGACTACGCCGGGTTTGACCGCGTGGATGTTGTGGTAGAAGCGGTTGTCGAAAACCCGAAAGTGAAAAAAGCCGTACTGGCAGAAACCGAGCAGAAAGTACGCCCGGATACCGTGCTGGCGTCTAACACTTCAACCATTCCTATCAGCGAACTGGCCAACGCGCTGGAACGCCCGGAAAACTTCTGCGGGATGCACTTCTTTAACCCGGTCCACCGAATGCCGTTGGTGGAAATTATTCGCGGCGAGAAAAGCTCCGACGAAACCATCGCGAAAGTCGTCGCCTGGGCGAGCAAGATGGGCAAAACGCCGATTGTGGTTAACGACTGCCCCGGCTTCTTTGTTAACCGCGTGCTGTTCCCGTATTTCGCCGGTTTCAGCCAGTTGCTGCGCGACGGCGCGGATTTCCGCAAGATCGACAAAGTGATGGAAAAACAGTTTGGCTGGCCGATGGGTCCGGCATACCTGCTGGATGTCGTGGGGATTGATACCGCGCATCATGCCCAGGCTGTCATGGCAGCAGGCTTCCCGCAGCGGATGCAGAAAGATTATCGCGATGCCATCGACGCGCTGTTTGATGCCAACCGCTTTGGTCAGAAGAACGGCCTCGGTTTCTGGCGTTATAAAGAAGACAGCAAAGGTAAGCCGAAGAAAGAAGAAGACGCTGTCGTTGACGATCTGTTGGCAGAAGTCAGCCAGCCGAAGCGCGATTTCAGCGAGGAAGAGATTATCGCCCGCATGATGATCCCGATGGTCAACGAAGTGGTGCGCTGTCTGGAAGAGGGCATTATCGCCACTCCGGCTGAAGCGGATATGGCGCTGGTCTACGGCCTGGGCTTTCCTCCGTTCCACGGCGGCGCGTTCCGCTGGCTGGACACCCTCGGCAGCGCGAAATACCTCGATATGGCACAGCAATATCAGCACCTCGGCCCGCTGTATGAAGTGCCGGAAGGTCTGCGTAATAAAGCGCGTCATAACGAACCGTACTATCCCCCGGTTGAGCCAGCCCGTCCGGTTGGCGACCTGAAAACGGCTTAAGGAGTCACAATGGAACAGGTTGTCATTGTCGATGCAATTCGCACCCCGATGGGCCGTTCGAAGGGCGGTGCTTTTCGTAACGTGCGTGCGGAAGATCTCTCCGCTCATTTAATGCGTAGCTTGCTGGCGCGTAACCCGGCGCTGGAAGCGGCAGCTCTCGACGATATTTACTGGGGCTGTGTGCAGCAGACGCTGGAGCAGGGTTTTAACATCGCCCGTAACGCGGCGCTGTTGGCTGAAGTACCACACTCTGTCCCGGCGGTTACCGTCAATCGCTTGTGTGGTTCATCCATGCAGGCACTGCATGACGCAGCACGAATGATCATGACCGGCGATGCACAGGCATGTCTGGTTGGCGGCGTGGAGCATATGGGCCATGTGCCGATGAGTCACGGCGTCGATTTTCACCCCGGCCTGAGCCGCAATGTCGCCAAAGCGGCGGGCATGATGGGCTTAACGGCAGAAATGCTGGCGCGTATGCACGGTATCAGCCGTGAAATGCAGGATGCCTTTGCCGCGCGGTCACACGCCCGCGCCTGGGCCGCCACGCAGTCGGGCGCATTTAAAAATGAAATCATCCCGACCGGTGGTCACGATGCCGACGGCGTATTGAAGCAGTTTAATTACGACGAAGTGATTCGCCCGGAAACCACCGTGGAAGCCCTCGCCACGCTGCGTCCAGCGTTTGATCCAGTCAACGGTACGGTAACGGCGGGTACATCTTCTGCGCTTTCCGATGGTGCCGCTGCCATGTTGGTGATGAGTGAAAGCCGCGCCCGTGAATTAGGTCTTAAGCCGCGCGCCCGCGTACGTTCGATGGCGGTAGTCGGTTGTGATCCGTCGATTATGGGCTACGGCCCGGTTCCAGCCTCGAAGCTGGCGCTGAAAAAAGCGGGACTTTCTGCCAGCGATATCGGCGTGTTTGAGATGAACGAAGCCTTTGCCGCGCAGATCCTTCCGTGTATTAAAGATCTCGGGCTAATGGAGCAGATTGACGAGAAGATCAACCTCAACGGTGGCGCGATCGCGCTGGGTCATCCGCTGGGCTGTTCAGGTGCTCGTATCAGTACCACGCTGCTGAATCTGATGGAGCGCAAAGACGTCCAGTTTGGTCTGGCGACGATGTGTATCGGTCTGGGTCAGGGTATTGCAACGGTGTTTGAGCGGGTTTAAACACTTGCCGGATGCGGCGTAAACGCCTTATCCGGCCTACGGTTCAGGACTATTTGTAGGCACGATAAGACACGTCAGCGTCGCATCAGGCATTGTTTGCCGGATGCGGCGTAAACGCCTTATCCGGCCCACGGTTCAGGACTATTTGTAGGCCTGATAAGACGCGCAAGCGTCGCATCAGGCATTGTTTTCCGGATGCGACATAGATCCAAATGCCACTGTATAAAGTTTTAGTTGCCGTTCTTCCCGCCTGTCAGGGGCGGGTTTTTTATGGCTTAGATAAACGCAAACGCATCGCCAAACAGGCGATCTTCCCGCGCATTACGCTCATTGCAGAACAGGTCACGGGCGATTTTCGCCATCTCAAAGCGGCCAGCGATATAGATATCATGCTCCGCCAGCGTACCGTGATCCTGCAATACCGCCGTTAACACGGTGCCAGTACGTCCACGCCAGCCCGCTTCCGGTTGTTCAACTACCGGCACCACACGCAAACCAGGATGCTTCAGAGAAAGCGCCTCAAGCTCGGACAGATCATAAAGATGTTGCTCTTCACGCCCGCCCCAGTAAATGGTGATATCGCGATTGGGATTACGCGCCAGCGCTGTCAGCAAAATCGAGCGCGCATAAGAGAATCCCGTGCCGCCCGCAATCAGAATCATCGGACGTTCTTCATCATCGCGCAGCCACGCTTCACCGTGGGGAATATCCACCACGATTTGATGATCTTTAAGGATGCGATCCATAACGGCTTTGGCGTAGAGATTGATTTCCGAAGCGCCAATGTGCAACTCAATGAAACCTTGTTCATTCGGCGTCGAAGCCATTGAAAACGGGCGTTTGTCGCGCTCGTCCATCACCACCATCAAATACTGACCAGCACGAAAAGAAAAGGCCGCGTCTGGCACGATGCGGACACGATATACGGTATCCGTGATAGCTTCTACCGAGGTCACTTTACAGCTTAAGGTTGTCATGCGCTTTCTCTGTCGGATCGATAAATAGGGCAAAACAAACGCGCATCAGGCGCTTTTACCGTTGTTAAAAATAGCCAGTTCATCCCAGATAGCGTCAATATGCGCGACAACATCTGGATCTTTTTTGATGGGACGCCCCCATTCACGCTGGGTTTCCCCTGGCCATTTATTCGTGGCATCCAGCCCCATTTTTGAACCCAGCCCGGAGACGGGCGAGGCAAAATCCAGATAATCAATGGGCGTATTTTCTACCAGAACAGTATCCCGCGCCGGGTCCATACGGGTGGTAATCGCCCAAATCACATCGTTCCAGTCGCGTGCGTTGACATCATCATCGCAGACGATCACGAACTTAGTGTACATAAACTGGCGTAAGAATGACCAGACCCCCATCATGACGCGCTTCGCATGTCCGGCGTACTGTTTTTTGATTGTCACTACCGCCAGGCGATAAGAACAGCCTTCCGGCGGCAGGTAAAAATCGACAATTTCCGGGAACTGTTTTTGCAGAATCGGCACGAACACTTCGTTCAACGCCACGCCCAGTACCGCAGGTTCATCTGGCGGACGCCCGGTATAGGTGGAATGGTAAATCGCATCTTCACGCTGGGTAATATGCGTCACGGTAAATACCGGGAAACTATCGACTTCGTTATAGTAACCGGTGTGGTCGCCATACGGCCCTTCCGGCGCCGTTTCGCCTTGTTCGATATACCCTTCCAGCACAATCTCCGCACTGGCGGGCACTTCAAGGTCATTGGAGATACACTTCACCACTTCGGTCTTGGTGCCGCGCAGCAATCCGGCAAAGGCGTATTCCGACAATGTATCCGGGACTGGCGTCACTGCACCGAGAATCGTAGCGGGATCGGCACCCAGCGCCACAGAAACCGGGAAACGTTCGCCCGGATGCGCCGCGCACCACTCCTGATAATCCAGTGCGCCGCCGCGATGCGACAGCCAGCGCATAATTAGTTTGTTTTTACCAATCAGCTGCTGGCGATAAATACCCAGATTCTGCCGCTCTTTATGCGGGCCGCGCGTTACAGTCAGCCCCCAGGTAATCAGCGGAGCGGCGTCTTCCGGCCAGCAGGTCATAATGGGAATGCGGTTAAGATCGACGTCATCACCAGAGACGATTTTTTGTTGGCAAGGCGCACCACGCAATCGCTTTGTCGGCATGTTTAACACCTGCTTAAACTGCGGCAGTTTATCAAACAGGTCGCGGAAACCTTTTGGCGGCTCCGGCTCTTTCAGAAACGCCAATAATTTACCAACTTCACGCAGCGCCGAAACATCTTCCTGCCCCATGCCCATCGCCACGCGCTTTGGCGTACCGAACAGGTTGCACAGCACCGGCATTGAGTAGCCTTTAGGGTTTTCGAACAACAGCGCAGGCCCACCGGCACGCAAAGTGCGGTCAGCAATTTCAGTGATTTCCAGATGCGGATCCACCGGGAGCGTGATACGTTTTAGCTCACCCTGCTGTTCAAGCAGCGTCAGGAAGTCGCGTAAATCGTTATATTTCATGGCGTCCATTGTAGCCTCTTAATCTTCGCCCATTATACGGCGTTCATCTTCGCGATGCTGTAAATTTGTTAAATTAGCGTGAACTCTGACGGCATAACGCAAACCGGGGAATATAATTAACTTAGCGTAAAGCTTTTGCTATCCTTGCGCCCCGATTAAACGGATAAGAGTCATTATGCAATCCTGGTATTTACTGTACTGCAAGCGCGGGCAACTTCAACGTGCCCAGGAACACCTCGAAAGACAGGCGGTGAATTGCCTGGCGCCGATGATCACCCTGGAAAAAATCGTGCGAGGCAAACGTACCGCAGTCAGTGAACCATTGTTCCCCAACTACCTGTTTGTGGAATTTGACCCGGAAGTGATTCATACCACAACCATCAGTGCTACCCGCGGCGTCAGCCACTTTGTGCGCTTTGGCGCATCGCCGGCGATAGTCCCATCTGCGGTTATTCATCAACTGTCGGTGTATAAACCGGAAGACATTGTTGATCCGGCGACGCCCTATCCTGGTGATAAGGTGATTATCACCGAAGGCGCTTTCGAAGGTTTTCAGGCTATTTTCACCGAACCCGACGGCGAGGCTCGCTCTATGCTATTGCTTAATCTTATCAATAAAGAGATTAAGCACAGTGTGAAGAACACCGAGTTCCGCAAACTCTAAAACGCAATCCCAAACAGTGTTTTGACATTGGCATCCGTGGTGGCAGCCAGCCATGCGGCATCTTCCCCACGCCAGTGTGCAATACGTTGCAAAATATGGGGCAGATAGGCTGGCTCATTACGCCGTGACGATGGCTTCGGCGTGAGATCGCGCGGAAGCAAATACGGTGCGTCTGTTTCAAGCAGCAATTGCTCCGCCGGAATAAATGGCAACAGTTCTCGCAGCTCCAGTCCGCGTCGTTCATCGCAAACCCAACCAGTAATGCCGATATAAATTCCGCGCGCCACGCACGCCTGCATCTCTTCGCGTGTGCCGGTAAAACAGTGCAACACCGCGCCAGGCAGTTTATCCAGCCACGGCTCCAGCAATGTCATAAACCGCTCGTGGGCATCACGGCAGTGCATAAATACCGGCATATTTAACTCTGCGGCAATACGTAGCTGGGCAACAAAAGCGCGTTCCTGCTCTTCCGGCGTCGAAAAGTTGCGGTTAAAGTCGAGGCCACACTCACCAATCGCCACCACTTCTGGCTGCGAGGCCAGCGCCACAATCATTTCTTCTGTTGCGTCTTGCCACTGGCTACTGTCATGAGGATGCACGCCCGCCGTTGACCAACAGGACGAATACTGACGCGCCAGCTTTTGCGCCTGCTGGCTTTCACGCAGGTTAGTACCGGTGATGAGTAGCCCATTAACTCCCGCGTCAAAAGCGCGCGCTACAACATCATCACGGTCTTTCGCAAATTGCGAACTGGTCAAATTAACGCCGATATCAAACATCCTGCACTCCATATGACAACCGCCCTGACGGGCGGTTGAATTTATTCTTCAGTTTTTTCGCTTTCTGCTTCAGCGTCGTTTTCCTCTTCCCGATTTCGCCCTTTACCAACGTAAAAGCGTGAGAAGAAGACACCGATTTCAAACAGACAGTACATCGGGATCGCCAACAGCGTTTGCGAGAAGACATCCGGCGGCGTCAGAAGCATCCCGACGACGAATGCGCCAACCAGCACATACGGACGTTTTTTGCGTAAGTCTTCTGGCGAGGTAATCCCCATCCAGCACAGCAGCACAATCGCCACAGGCACTTCAAAGGAGATACCAAACGCCATAAACAGCGCCATCACGAAGCTCAAATAGCTGGCAATGTCGGTGGATACCTGCACCCCTTCAGGCGCGGTATTGGCAAGGAAACCAAACGCTAGCGGGAAGACCACGAAATAAGCGAACGCCATGCCGATATAAAACAGCAGAGAGCTGGAAACCAGCAGCGGCACCACCAGGCGACGTTCGTGCTTATAGAGTGCAGGAGCGATAAATGCCCACACCTGATAGAGAATCACCGGAGCTGACAGAATCAGCGACACCATAAAGGTCAGCTTGATTGGCGTAAAGAACGGCGAGGCCACATCGGTGGCGATCATCGTTGAACCTTGCGGCAACTGCTTGATCAATGGCGCGGATACCAGGTGATAGATGTCATTGGCGAAATAGACCAGACACAGGAATATCACGATCACCGCGATAATGCAGTTCAGCAGACGCTTACGCAGCTCAATCAGATGCGTGATAAGCGGTTGAGTATCTTCTACAGACATGTTTACGGTTTATCACTCGACGAAGGGGAATGTGCAGCGGTTTTCGGTTCAGCGTCCGCAGCAGGTTTTACCACCGGCTCTGGCGTGGTTTCTGGCTTCTGTTCCGGCGAACTGGCCTGCGTTTGTGCCGCGGCAGGCGTGACGCCTTCATGCGCAGCCTCATTGTCTTTCACCACCGGGTTATGAATGGTGTGCGCTTCATCGCTCGCCTTTTCAGGGTCATTCGCAACGTAGGAACGCTTCATCGACTCCGCAGCCTGGCGCAGTTCATCCATTGACGCTTTCAGTTCAGGCGTCAGGTTGGTGAGACTCGCCTTTTCAACCTTTTTCAGGCTGTCCTGAAACTCCTGGAGTTTTAACTCTTGGGTCAGTTCGTTCTGCACCGTTGTTGCCAGTGAACGCAACGCGCGAATCCAGCCCGCTACCGTTTTTACCGCCACAGGCAGTCGTTGCGGCCCCAGAACGACGAGGCCGATGATGAACACCAATAGCAGTTCGCTAAAACCGATATCAAACACGGATTACACCTGCTCTTTATCGTGGCGCTTCGCGTCTTCTGTTTTAGCCTGTTCCTGATTCGTATCCGCCTGCTTATCGGCGATAGTTTTCGCAGTAAAATCAGCATCCTGACTGGTTTTATCCTGCTTTGGTTCATCATCGCTCATTGCTTTTTTAAAGCCTTTGATCGACGCACCAAGATCGGAACCGATGGAGCCGAGCTTTTTGGTGCCAAAAAGCAGTACAACGATGACGGCAATAATCAATAACTGCCAAATACTGATACCACCCATACATGTTCCTCTGTGGTAGATGATGATTAAACAAGGCCGCATTATACGTTACACGGCCCGCCTTGAGCGATGAAAAAATCAGCGTGTTTTGCACCAACCGACAAACCAGGCGATCAGACCGGCCGCCATTAACCAGCCGGGCATCAGCCCCCATTCCGGTCGGCTGACCAACAAGAATGTGCCGCTTAATACTAACGTCGCACCAATCCCCAATAAATAACGAGATTGTCCCTGACGCACATGATTCGACTGTAACTCGCGCGCAATCTTATCAACACTATGCTGTAAATACTTGCCCTGGCGCAAACTGTCATAAACCAATTCAGGCAGTTCTGGCATTTTTTCGATCCAGAACGGCGCTTTTTCCTTAAATGCTCTCACCAGCGCGGGAATACCGACCTGATCTTTAATCCACGATTCAAGGAAAGGTTTTGCAGTTTTCCATAAATCGAGCTGCGGATAAAGCTGCCGTCCTACCCCTTCGATATAGAGCAAGGTTTTCTGAAGTAACACCAGTTGCGGCTGCACTTCCATATTGAAGCGACGCGCCGTATTAAACAGATTTAACAGCACATGTCCAAACGAAATTTCGGCCAGCGGTTTCTCAAAGATAGGTTCGCAAACGGTACGAATGGCAAATTCGAACTCTTCAACGTTGGTATCTGGCGGTACCCAGCCTGAATCGACATGCAGCTCTGCCACTTTGCGATAGTCGCGGTTAAAGAAGGCGATAAAGTTTTCCGCCAGATAACGTTTATCTTCCTTGTTTAGCGAGCCGACTATCCCGCAATCAATGCCGATATATTTCGGGTTTTCCGGGTGTTCATAGCTTACGAAGATGTTGCCTGGATGCATATCGGCATGGAAAAAGCTGTCACGGAAAACCTGGGTGAAGAACACCTGCACACCGCGTTCCGCCAACAATTTCATGTTAGTGCCGTTTTTCTCCAGCGCCGCAACATCAGAAACGGGAATGCCGTAAATGCGCTCCATCACCATCATCCCTTCGCTGCAATAGTCAGGGTAAACTTCCGGGATGTAGAGCATCGGGCTGTCTTCAAAATTGCGTCGTAACTGAATGGCGTTGGCAGATTCCCGCAGCAAATTCAGTTCATCAATCAAGGTCTTTTCGTACTCGCGCACCACTTCAGTTGGGCGCAGACGGCGGCCATCCGGCAGCAAACGCGGCACCCAGCGAGCCAGGCGGTAGATAAGTTTCAGATCCGCTTTAATCACCGGCAAAATGTCCGGACGGATGACTTTAATTACCACATCTTTGCCATTCGATTTCAATCGCGCGGTATGAACCTGGGCGATAGAGGCCGACGCCAGCGGCTCGATTTCAAAATCGTCAAACCACGCCTCCACCGGCAAGCCGCCCATTGCAGCTTCAATCTGCTGCTTTGCCAGTCTGCCATCAAACGGTGCGACTTTGTCCTGCAATAACGCCAGCTGATCGGCAATATGCGGTGGGAAAAGGTCGCGACGGGTAGACAACATCTGCCCGAACTTGATCCATACTGGCCCCAGCTCTTGCAGCGCCAGTCGCAGTCGCTCACCTAACGGTTTTTCTTTATGTCGGTTCGGCATCCAGAAGAGCGTGTATCGCCATAGCCGCAGCGGCAGGGTGATACGCATGTTGGGGATCAGTTCATCAAGTCCGTAGCTTAGAAAGGTGCGAATGATGAAATATAGGCGCCGTACTTCACCTGGCGTCATTAAACTGCCTCCAGTTTTTCCAGCCGTTTGGTTAACGCATCAACGGCACGTTCAACAGCGGCTGTCTCTTCCGCAAACCAGGCCACTTCAAGCGGACCAGGCGCCATACGCCACTCTTCGGTGATAGCTTCTGCCACATAACGTTGCTGGCGTTTAATACCGTGATGCAGGAACTTTGCGCCACCGCGCAGGGCTTTGCTGATTCCTTCAGCGGCGATATCACCGGTATAAGGGGCCAGCAGTTCCGCAGGGTCGAACTCTGCCAGATCTGCCAGCGCAACGAAATTCTGTACCACCTGAATATCGCCCTGCACTTCCAGCTCACCGCTACGAATTAGTGCGGCAAGCTGCTGGCGGTCACGAAGTTTCGGCAACACGCTGGCGTAGGCGATAACGGTGCAATCAGCATCGCCAGACCATTCGCCCAGCACATCGACCTGGCGTTCACTAAACACCAGAATTAGCGACGTCGAAAAGCCTTTTACCTCCACGCGCAATACTTTACCCAGCAGACGCGAGCGGGCTATTTTCAGCGCGGGTGAGCGATACAGGAAAGTGTTGAGCAGACTTTCAATTCCTGCCGTCACTAAAGGTTTAAAAGGCATAGTCGTACTCCTGTCAGAACTTATAACCACGATGCAGCGCCACAACGCCAGCCGTCAGGTTGTAATAATCGACACTTTCGAATCCGGCATCCTGCATCATGGCTTTCAGCGTATCCTGATCGGGATGCATACGGATGGATTCGGCCAGATAGCGGTAGCTGTCGGCATCGTTCGCCACCAGCGAACCAATACGTGGCAGCACATGGAAGGAGTAAGCGTCATAGGCTTTGCTTAACGGTTCGATAATCGGCTTCGAGAACTCAAGCACCAGCAGGCGGCCGCCCGGTTTCAGCACGCGATACATCGAACGCAGTGCTTTATCTTTGTCGGTAACGTTACGCAGACCAAACGAAATGGTGATGCAATCAAAGGTGTTATCCGGGAACGGCAGCGCCTCTGCGTTCGCCTGAACATACTCAACGTTGCCAATCACACCGATATTACGCAACTTCTCGCGGCCCATTTTGAGCATGGATTCATTGATATCGGCGAGGACCACTTTGCCAGTCTCACCGACCAGGCGGGAGAATTTTGCCGTCAGGTCGCCGGTGCCGCCAGCCAGATCCAGCACGGTCTGCCCACGGCGTACGCCGCTGCAATCGATCGTGAATCGCTTCCACAAACGATGAATACCAAATGACATCAAATCATTCATGACATCATATTTCGATGCCACGGAATGGAAAACGTGGGCGACCATATCCGCTTTTTGTTCTTTCGCGACGGTCTGAAAACCAAAGTGCGTCGTTTCTTGTGACTTATCCACCATCTCAATGCCTGCTCATCAAAAAATTGTTCCAGAAGTGTAACAGATTGGGCGTCGATGCCCTAGATTTCTACCCGGCTTAACTACCCCTAATGGGCTAGCGCGACTGCTGATTATATTCATCATCGCGTTGATAAGCTTCATCATTCGGCTGCCCCGGAACCGACCGCAGTCGATACTCTTCATCCTGGCTCACCGCCTGTTCAGCCAAGTCCGGATTAATCTCGCGTTTAATTTCTACCCCTAAACCGCGAAACGCTTCTGCCTGCGCCAGCACATTTCCGCGACCTGAAGAGAGTTTTTTCATCGCCTGGCGATAGTTATCCTGCGCTTTGTCCAGACTTTGACCAATCGCGGACATATCATCAATAAACAGACGCATCTTGTCGTACAGCTTGCTGGCACGATCGGCGATTTGCTGGGCGTTACGGCTTTGATGCTCATAACGCCACAGGTTGGCGATAGTACGCAACGCCACCAGCAGCGTGGTGGGGCTAACCAGCATGATGTTGTTCTTTAACGCTTCGGTGATCAGCTCCGGCTGGCGATCAAGCGCCAGTAAAAACGCTGGCTCAACGGGAATAAACATCAGCACGTAATCCAGCGTTCGTAGCCCCGGCAGCTGTTGATAGTCTTTGCGCCCAAGCAAGCGGATGTGATTACGTACCGAAGCAATATGCTCCTGCAATGCGCTTTCACGTGTGTAGTCGTCTTCCGCGTTGAAGTAGCGTTCATAGGCGACCAGCGTCATTTTTGCATCGATCACCACATCTTTCCCCTGCGGTAGCCGCACGATGACATCCGGCTGCATCCGCGAGCGAGCGTCATTTTCAATGCTTACCTGGGTTTCGTATTCATACCCTTCACGCAGTCCGGAAGCCTCCAGCACCCGCGTCAGTACCACTTCGCCCCAGTTCCCCTGGGTTTTGTTATCACCTTTCAGCGCGCGCGTCAGGTTGATCGCTTCCTGGGCCATTTGTGCGTTGAGTTGCTGTAGATTACGAATTTCGTGGGTCAGGGTATGGCGTTCTTGTGCTTCTTTACCAAAGCTGTCCTGTACCTGTCGGCGAAAACCATCCAGTTGTTCACGCAGCGGCGATAGCAGGTTGTTCAGACTCTGGCGATTTTGTTCATCTACACGGCGATTACTGTGCTCAAAAATACGGTTGGCGAGGTTTTCAAACTGCTCGCTCAAACGCTGCTCGCTGTTAATCATCTGGCGAATTTTATCGTCAGCATGTTGCTGTGCAGCTTCCATCCGCGTGGTTACTTCACGCAGATCTGCCTCCAGCGAGGTGTTAATACTTTGCAGACTACGCACTTCGTTATTGAGCAATTCACACTCTGCACGCCAGTGCTCACTTTGGGTAATTTGTTGTTTTGCCGCACTTAACTCCGCAACCATCTCTTCACGTTCGGCTAATTGCTCGGCTTTTTGCTGCGCATGTTGATAACTGGCAAACAGCCAACCGATGGCCACACTGACCAGCGCAATAATGGCATAAACAATGATTGAGAAATCCACAAAGCCTCCTGACGCAACAACTTACCCGCACAAAATAGAATTGTGCTGTACAAACGTCCAGTTTGAAAGGTATTTCCTGCGAGGCGCTACGCAAAACGATCGTTTATTTTGCTTATTTTATCCCACAATATGAGACTAAGTTTATATTGTGGGACGCATCACCTTTTCCCCACTTTATTCTGTGAAACACTCGGCAATATCATCAGGAGACACCTATGGCAGAAACCTCTTCAACCACCGCTGGCGCACAAACGTTATTACGCGGACTGGCGGTTATTAATGCTGTTTATAACGGTTGCCATGACCTGAAAAGTATCGGCGAGTTCACCGGCACGACGCGGAGTACAACCCATCGTTTAGTCTCTGTTTTGGTGGAGCAACGCTATCTGCGCCATGTCCCAACTCAGGGCTACCAACTGGGCGCCAAACTGATCGAACTCGGTGCCAGAGCGCTGGAAAGCACTTCATTGTATGAAGTTGCACAGCCCGTTTTGCAGCGTCTGGCCCGTTACACCCTGGACACCGTGCATCTGGGTATCGTTGAAAGCAACGAAGTGCTGTATCTGGAGAAAATCAACGGTCAGCGCGGGCTGGAGATGCGCTCACGTCCTGGGCATCGCATGCCTCTGGCGATTACGGGAATCGGTAAGGCGTTGATCCTCAACCGAACAGAAGAAGAGTGGCGCACACTATTTTTGACTTGTGGTGATGAAACAAAACTGGGCGCATTT
This sequence comes from Escherichia sp. E14V7, assembly GCF_004212225.1. Lineage (NCBI taxonomy): Bacteria > Pseudomonadati > Pseudomonadota > Gammaproteobacteria > Enterobacterales > Enterobacteriaceae > Escherichia > Escherichia sp. E14V7. Next base: position 73,710 of record NZ_RHJJ01000009.1, on the reverse strand, counting down.
ATACAAAACATGCGCCGTTATGCCGCCAGTGGTTTTGCTTTTGATCTGGAAGAGAACGAGCCCACTATCCGTTGCATTGCAGCGCCGATTTACAACGCCCGGAATGAAATTGTGGCGGCCATTTCTGTCGCCAGTACCACCACGTATATGTCGCTGGCGCGCCTGGAAGAACTGGCACCTTACGTCAAATCCTGTGCAGAAGAGATCTCCGCTGAACTGGGCTGGGGTAAGCATGTCCGCAAAGATAATTAAACCATGATTAAAGGAAACGGCTAATGTCGGGAAATACCTCATTTATTGCCCTGGACTGGGGAACGTCATCGCTTCGGGCATGGCGTTTTGGTGACTCACCAGTTCCACAAGAAAAACGTGAATTCCCCTGGGGAATCATGAAATTACCCTCCCAGGCGGCAACACGTGAGGACGCTTTCCACGATACATTTTTGCGTGTCTGTGGCGACTGGCTGGCACAATCCCCCTGCCCGGTTCTGGCTTGTGGCATGATCGGCAGTGCGCAAGGGTGGCAACCAGCAGCTTATTTACCTTGCCCGGTCACTCTCGATGGACTGGCGAAGCAACTGACGCCGGTTATCCACCAGCAGCAGACAATGCTGCACATCATTCCTGGCGTGATTAAAGAAGGTGAAATGCCCGAAGTGATGCGTGGCGAAGAGACACAAATCTTCGGTGCCATCGCAATGGAACCTGCCCTGCAAGACGCAATCCGTAGGGGTGTGCCGGTGCTGATTGGCTTACCTGGCACTCATGCGAAATGGGCGGTGGTTGAAAACAACACCATTACCGATTTCCGAACCTTTATGACGGGCGAGTTATTTGATGTTTTATCCCGCCATTCGATTCTTGGCGCCACCATGCGTCCGGGCGACGAGCCGTACTGGGATGCCTTTGCCCAAGGATTGACAGCGGCACTGGAGCATCATCAGACAGGATTATTATCGACGCTGTTTTCGACCCGTTCGCGCTTGCTGACCGATAATCTTACGCCGTCCTCACAGGGCGATTATCTTTCCGGATTACTGATAGGCCATGAATTATGTGGTCTGGCATCCAGCTTGCTGCGTGATTTACCCGCCACAACGCCGATCGCCTTAATCGGTAGCGCCACCCTGAACAGCCGCTATTCACGGGCGTTCAGCCACGTTTTTCCCGACAGACAGCTTCACGCAATTCCTAATGCCACTGAACAGGGATTATGGCGAATCGCCCACGCTGCCGGGTTACTCTCCACCAACGCCAGGGAATGTACTCATGCCATTTAATACTCTTTTGCAAAAAACCGGGTTAGTCGCCATTTTACGCGGCGTGAAACCGGATGAGATTGTCGCCATCGGTGAAAAGCTGTACGCCGCCGGATTCCGCCTGATTGAGATTCCCATGAACTCGCCGGAGCCGTTGCAAAGTATCAGTCTACTGCGCGACGCCCTGCCTAAGGACTGCCTGGTCGGAGCCGGAACTGTGCTTTCAGTAGAGCAGGTGGTCGCGGTTAAAGAGGCTGGAGGCCAGATTATCGTGATGCCGCATTGCGATACTGCGGTGATCCGTCGCGCCCGTGCGCTGGGTATGTATTGCGCGCCTGGCGTCGCTACGCCCACCGAAGCCTTTGCTGCCATTGAACATGGCGCCAATGCAATCAAGCTGTTTCCGGCCGAACAAATTACACCAGAAGTCACCAAAGCCTGGCGTGCGGTTATTCCGCAATCCGTTCCGATGTTACCGGTTGGCGGTATTACACCGGAAACAATGGCGCGTTATCTGAGCCACGGCGCAAACGGCTTCGGCCTCGGTTCTGCGCTATATCGCCCCGGCATGACGCCAGAGCAGGTCTATGAAAATGCAGTGCTGTTTATGAACGCATGGAACAATTTAAATAATAAATAACTGATAAATAAGGATATAAAGCCAATGATAAAACATCTTACCTTACCGAAAAAAATGGCTGCGATGGTACTTCTTGCAGGCGCTGCCCTCAGCACTGCGCCTGTACAGGCGGCTTCCTACCCAACCAAACAGATCGAGTTAGTCGTACCCTACGCGGCAGGAGGCGGTACGGATCTGGTTGCCCGAGCCTTTGCTGATGCCGCCAAAAACCATTTACCCGTCAGCATCGGGGTTATCAATAAACCTGGCGGTGGCGGCGCTATTGGCCTGAGCGAAATCGCCGCTGCCCGCCCTAACGGTTACAAAATCGGTTTAGGCACGGTTGAACTGACCACCCTTCCCAGCCTCGGAATGGTGCGTTTTAAAACCAGCGACTTCAAACCCATCGCCCGTCTGAATGCGGATCCGGCGGCTATCACCGTCCGTGCCGATGCGCCGTGGAATAGCTATGAAGAATTTATGATTTACGCCAAAGCGAATCCCGGAAAAGTACGCATTGGTAACTCAGGCACCGGGGCTATCTGGCATCTGGCGGCGGCTGCACTGGAAGATAAGACGGGCGCAAAGTTTTCCCATGTCCCGTATGACGGCGCAGCCCCTGCCATTACAGGTCTGTTAGGCGGGCACATTGAAGCGGTTTCTGTAAGCCCAGGTGAAGTTATCAACCATGTGAAAGGCGGCAAGCTGAAGACACTGGTGGTGATGGCGGATGAACGTGTGAAAGCCATGCCTGACGTACCGACGTTAAAAGAGAAAAGCGTTGATCTCTCCATCGGCACCTGGCGCGGTCTGATTGTGTCGCAAAAAACGCCGCAGGATGTGGTGGATGTTCTGGCGAAGGCAGCAAAAGAGACGGCTGAAGAGCCTGTATTTCAGGATGCTCTGCAAAAGTTGAATCTCAACTATGCATGGCTTGATGGCGCCAGCTTCCAGACCCAAATCAGCGAGCAGGAACAGTATTTTGACGAGCTGCTAACTCGCCTGGGCCTGAAAAAATAATCCCGAGGTACGGTCGATGAACACAAAACAGTCTGTTGCTCAACTCGCCGTACCGCACCGCAAGCGCCTTTCATCCACCGTGGTGGTGGCGCTGTTACTTTGCGTAGTTGCTGGCACAGTGATGATTAATGCCGCTGATTTTCCAGCAACTGCCATTGAAACGGATCCCGGTGCAAGTGCCTTCCCTACCTTCTATGCCTGCGCCCTGATTGTGCTCGCTGTCTTGCTGGTGATACGTGATCTTTTGCTGGCAAAACCAGAATCTTGCGCCAAAGCACAGGAAAAACCGGCATTCAGGAAAACGGCAACGGGAATTGCGGCAACCGCGGTTTATATTGTGGCGATGAGCTACTGCGGTTATCTCATTACTACTCCTGTTTTCCTCATCGTCATTATGACGTTGATGGGCTACAGGCGATGGGTACTCACACCGGGTATTGCGCTGTTGTTAACGGCAATCCTCTGGTTGCTGTTCGTCGAAGCGTTACAGGTGCCATTGCCTGTCGGCACATTTTTCGAATAACAGGGGCCAGCAATGTTTGAAAGTGAACTTTTAACTCAGGGTTTTTCGACATTACTCAATAATCCTCAGGCGCTGCTGTTTGCCACTTTTGGGGTGATGCTGGGTATTGTGATTGGCGCTCTGCCTGGTCTGACAGCGACCATGGGTGTGGCGATTTTGCTGCCTTTCACCTACGGCATGGAGCCTGTTTCTGGCTTGTTGATGATTTGCGGTGTCTTTTTTGGTGGCGTCTACGGCGGCTCTATCACCGCAATTTTGCTCAAAATTCCCGGAACGCCTGCCGCCGCTGCCACCGCCATTGACGGTTATGAGCTGACGAAGCAGGGAAAAGCCGGGCTGGCGTTGAGTGCCGCCACGTTTTCTTCCTTTAGTGGCGGAACGATCAGCATTATCGTACTGATGTTTCTCTCTCCGGTACTTGCCAGTTGGGCGTTGAAGTTTAGTGCTTCAGAGTCCTTTGCCCTGGCAACTTTCGGGCTGAGCATTATTGCCAGTATTTCCGGTGAGTCGTTGATTAAAGGGCTGATTGCCGGGGTTGGCGGATTGCTGATCGCAACGATAGGCCTTGATCCAATGGGCGGTTTTCCACGGTTTACAGGTGGATTTGTGGAGCTGATGAATGTGCCATTTATCCCGGTGATGATTGGTTTATTTGCTGCTTCAGAAGCATTCCGCTCTATGGAGCAAAATCAGCAAATTCGTCAGGGTGCGAAGGTAGCTATCGGCAGTCTGTTACTGCCCTGGCAAACACTACGCCGTATCGCATTAACTATTTTGCGCTCATCAGGATTAGGGGTTTTTATCGGCATGATCCCCGGTGCAGGAGCGGATATTGCAGCTTTTGTTGCCTATAACGAAACTCGTCGTTTCAGTAAGACACCAGAAAACTTTGGTAAAGGTGAGATTAAGGCGGTGGCCTCCTGTGAGGCAGGCGCGAATGGCTGCACCGGTGGCGCATTGTTACCTATGCTGACGCTGGGGATCCCTGGCGATGCGGTAACCGCCATCATGCTGGGCGCGTTAACCTTACAGGGGATGCAGCCAGGCCCACTGATGTTTACCGACCACGGCGATATGGTTTATACGCTGTTTGTCGGTATGATCTTCTGTTACTTCATGCTGCTAGTGCTTGGAATTCTTTCTCTGAAAGTCATCGGCAACGTGGTGAAGATCCCCGGCAATATTCTCACGCCGATGATCCTCGCGCTTTGTGTGGTCGGGACTTATGCGCTGAACAACAGCCTGTTTGATGTCGGCATTATGCTGATTGCAGGCGTGGTAGGCTATTTCATGCAGAAAGGGGGATATCCGGCGTCGCCAGTGGTCCTGGCATTGATTATGGGGCCTATGGCAGAAAGTAATTTTCGCCGCGCGCTGTCGCTTTCAGGGGGTTCACTCGACTTTCTGTATACCCGACCGATCACTCTGGCATTGCTGATACTGGCTGCCTTTACGCTGCTGACGCCAATAATCCGCAAAATTATGCGCTTACGGCGTCAGTAATTGATATCGCTCCCCGACGTTGGGGAGTATGAGACTGATGACAAACGCTAAATTGCCTGATGCGCTGCGCTTATCAGGCCTACCACAGAAATGCAATATATTGAATTTGCATGCTTTTGTAGGCCGGATAAGGCGTTCACGCCGCATCCGGCATGAACAAAGCACACGTTAACAACAATCGGAATGCTCCCCTAAGCCAGGGAGCATTTTTTTATTTCAGCAGACGACGCGCCGCTTCCACCACGATTTTCACCGCATGGCTTTCAGTTTGTTTCATCGTCTCAGCATTCGGGATCTCTTGCTGGGTGCGGTTAACGATAACGCCCGCCACCATACCCGCACGCAGGCCCTGGCTTGCGCACATGGTTAGCAACGTTGCAGATTCCATTTCATAGTTCATCACGCCCATCGCCTGCCACTCTTCCATAGAACCTTTAAAGTGACGGACTACGCGACCAGAGTATGTGTCATAACGTTCCTGGCCCGGGTAGAAGGTGTCAGAAGAAGCAGTCACACCAATGTGGGTGGTCGCGCCAATGGATTTCGCGGCTTCTACCAGTGCAGTCGTACATTCGAAATCAGCGACAGCCGGGAACTCCAGCGGAGCAAAGTGCAGGCTCGCGCCATCCAGACGAACAGACGCCGTGGTAACCAATACATCACCAACATTAATATGCGGCTGAATAGCACCCGTCGTACCGATACGCAGGAAGGTGCGAATGCCCAGCTGTGCCAGCTCTTCAACAGCAATAGAAGTAGACGGACCGCCGATACCGGTAGAGCAGACAATAACAGGTTTACCATCCAGCTCTGCGCGCCAGGTGGTGAATTCGCGGTGAGATGCCAGCTTAACCGGCTTATCCATCAGCGCGGCGATCTTTTCCACACGATCCGGGTCGCCAGGGACGATGGCAAGCGTAGCCCCTTGTAAATCGTTTTTAGTGAGGCCGAGATGAAAAACATCAGACTTGGACATATACAACTCCTCTGTGAATCGGTTTAGTCAGAAGAAGCAAAAAGACACTTTACCGAAGGATTTAACATTTTTTCGTGACACCCATCACCATGACGCAAATGTGTTGCATGCATTTACCCGATAAAAGTGATTTAAATCACATAAATAACTCTTTACCGTGTGTTGTTGCATAAAAGATGAGCCGATTCAGGCAATGTGATTTGTTGCATGCTGACTATAGTTAACATTGCGCAAAATTTTTATAAGGGTACGGAGAATACCATGGCAACAACACAACAATCTGGATTTGCACCTGCTGCATCGCCCCTCGCCTCAACCATCGTTCAGACTCCGGAAGATGCGATTGTGGCAGGGTTCACCTCTATCCCTTCGCAAGGGGATAACATGCCTGCTTACCATGCTCGCCCAAAGCAGAGCGATGGCCCACTGCCAGTGGTCATTGTAGTGCAAGAAATTTTTGGCGTGCATGAACATATCCGCGATATTTGTCGCCGTCTGGCGCTGGAGGGGTATCTGGCTATCGCACCAGAACTCTATTTCCGCGAAGGCGATCCGAATGATTTCGCCGATATCCCAACGCTGCTAAGTGGTCTGGTGGCAAAAGTACCTGACTCACAGGTATTGGCCGATCTCGATCATGTCGCCAGTTGGGCGTCACGCAACGGCGGCGATGTCCATCGTTTAATGATCACCGGATTTTGCTGGGGCGGACGCATCGCCTGGCTGTATGCCGCGCATAATCCACAGTTAAAAGCCGCAGTTGCGTGGTACGGCAAACTGACGGGCGATAAGTCACTGAATTCACCGAAACAACCTGTTGATATCGCAACCGATCTTAACGCTCCGGTTCTCGGCTTATATGGCGGCCAGGATAACAGCATTCCGCAGGAGAGCGTGGAAACGATGCGCCAGGCGCTGCGGGCTGCTAATGCGAAAGCAGAGATTATCGTGTACCCGGACGCCGGGCATGCATTCAACGCTGATTATCGCCCGAGCTATCATGCCGCATCTGCAGAAGATGGCTGGCAGCGTATGCTGGAATGGTTTAAGCAGTATGGTGGGAAGAAGTCGCTGTAATGAGAAAAGACCGGGTGGTATTACCACCCGGTTTGGATTTTACCCCCGACGCAAATTCTGCGCCGCCTGTACCATGTTCGCCAGCGCGGCGCGGGTTTCTGGCCAGCCGCGCGTTTTCAGGCCACAGTCCGGGTTGACCCACAGACGCTCTGCCGGAATGCGTTTTGCCGCTTTCTTCAGCAAGGCTTCAATCCATTCTACGCTCGGTACGTTTGGCGAGTGAATGTCATAGACGCCTGGACCGATTTCATTCGGATAATCAAACTCTTCGAACGACTCCAGCAACTCCATGTCGGAACGCGAGGTTTCGATGGTGATGACGTCTGCATCCAGCGCCGCAATCGAATCCATGATGTCGTTGAACTCGCAGTAACACATGTGAGTGTGGATTTGTGTGTCATCTTTCGCCACGGCGGCGTTGATACGGAAAGCCTCCACGCCCCACTGGAGATAGGCATCCCAGTCGCTGCGACGCAACGGTAAACCTTCGCGCAGTGCCGGTTCATCAATCTGGATGATGCCAATTCCAGCGGCTTCCAGGTCCGCCACTTCATCACGCAGCGCCAGCGCAATTTGTTTGGCGATGGTTTCACGGCTGACATCTTCACGCGGGAACGACCAGCAGAGAATCGTCACCGGGCCAGTCAGCATCCCTTTCACCGGTTTGTCGGTCAGCGATTGTGCATACTTCGCCCACTCTACGGTGATCGGTGCCGGGCGGCTAACGTCACCAATAACAATCGGTGGCTTCACGCAGCGGGAACCGTAACTCTGTACCCAACCGTTTTGCGTAAAGACAAAACCGTCGAGGTGCTCACCAAAGTATTCCACCATGTCGTTACGCTCGGCCTCGCCATGTACCAGCACATCCAGTCCCAAACGTTCCTGCTCAACAATGGCCTGCTTGATATGTTCCGCAATGCCCGTGCGGTAGTTATTGGCGTCAAGATTGCCCTTTTTGAAATCCAGACGCAGGGTACGAATTTCCGTGGTTTGCGGGAAGGAACCAATCGTGGTGGTCGGCCACGCTGGCAGTTTAAAACGCGCACGCTGGGCTTCAGCACGCACTTCATAGACATTCGCACGCTGACTGTCCTGCGCGGTGATCGCCGCCAGACGCTTTTCTACCGCCGGATTATGGACGCGGGTAGAGTGGCGGCGCGCCTGAATCGGGGCGCTCCACTCTGCCAGAGCAGCCGTGTCACCACTGTTCAGCGCATCGCGCAGCAGTGCCAGTTCATGACATTTTTGTAGGGCGAAGGCAAACCAGCTTTTCACTTCTGCATCAAGACGCGTTTCCACGCTCAGGTCGATGGGGCTGTGCAGCAGTGAGCAGGAAGATGCCACCCACAAATCACGTTTGCCGACAATGTCCTTAATTTGTGCATATTTCTCGGTAAGATCGGCGCGCCAGACGTTACGACCATTGATAAGTCCCGCAGACAGCAGCCAGTCAGAAGGCAAACGCTTGTGCAGTTCAACAACGTCATCTTTGCCATGCACGAGGTCAACATGCAGCCCCTGAACAGGCAGCGCAGTAATCGTGTTGAGGTTTGGTGTGACGCCTTCAAAATAGGTAGTCAGCAGCAGTTTCACCTGCCCCTGGAGCGCGTCGTAAGCGGGTTTGTATGCGTCCAGCCACGCCTGCGGCAGTTCCAGTACCAGCGCGGGTTCGTCGATCTGTACCCACTCAATGCCGCGTTTTGCCAGTTCTGCCAGCACTTGCTGATAAACCGGCAGAATGTCGTTCAGCAGGCTCAGGCGGTCAAATTGCTCACCTTTCACTTTACCCAGCCACAGGTAGGTAATCGGCCCCAGCAGCACAGGTTTCACCTTATGGCCCAGCGCCAGCGCCTCGTCCACTTCCTCCAGCAGCTGCGTCCAGGTCAGTTTGAACTGTTGGCCTTTAACGAACTCCGGCACCATGTAGTGATAGTTGGTGTTAAACCATTTGGTCATTTCCGCCGCTGCCGCAGGTTCACCAGTCGGCGCACGTCCACGACCAATACGGAACAGGGTGTCGATATCTACCGAACCCTCTTTGTTCTGATGACGCGCCGGAACGTTACCCAGCAGCAGGCTGGTGGTCAGTACATGATCGTACCAGGCAAAATCGCCCACCGGCAGCAGGTCGATACCCGCTTGCTTTTGTTGATCCCAGTGACGAGCACGTAATTCACGCCCTACTGCCAGCAGTTCTTCACGCGTGGAGTTCCCCGCCCAATAACTTTCTTGCGCTTTTTTCAGCTCGCGACGCAGGCCAACGCGAGGAAAACCGAGGGTGTGATTAAGAATTGTCATTATATGCCCCTTGTGGAATTTTTAGTATTTAGACGTCCAGATGTTTACACATCCATATTTGCCAGTTACTGTATATTCCTCAAGCGCAAATTATTCATGCCGAAGTGAAGGACTTTCATGATCGAAGTAAAACACCTGAAAACGCTACAAGCGTTGCGGAACTGCGGCTCGCTCGCAGCCGCTGCGGCGACGTTGCATCAGACGCAATCCGCCCTGTCTCACCAGTTTAGCGATCTGGAACAACGTCTTGGCTTCCGGCTATTTGTGCGTAAAAGCCAGCCGCTTCGCTTTACACCGCAGGGAGAAATCCTGTTGCAACTGGCAAACCAGGTGCTGCCGCAAATCAGCCAGGCACTGCAAGCCTGTAATGAACCGCAGCAGACACGCCTGCGCATTGCCATTGAGTGCCATAGCTGTATTCAGTGGCTGACGCCCGCGTTAGAAAATTTCCATAAGAACTGGCCGCAGGTCGAGATGGACTTTAAATCGGGCGTGACGTTTGACCCGCAGCCCGCGTTGCAACAGGGCGAGCTGGATCTGGTGATGACGTCCGATATTCTGCCGCGCAGTGGACTGCATTATTCGCCGATGTTCGATTATGAAGTGCGTCTGGTGTTAGCACCTGACCATCCACTGGCGGCGAAAACGCGTATCACTCCGGAAGATCTCGCCAGCGAGACGCTATTGATTTATCCGGTGCAGCGTAGCCGACTGGATGTCTGGCGGCATTTTCTTCAGCCGGCAGGCGTCAGCCCGTCACTGAAAAGCGTCGATAACACCTTATTGTTGATTCAGATGGTTGCTGCGCGAATGGGCATTGCCGCCCTGCCGCATTGGGTAGTAGAGAGTTTTGAGCGCCAGGGTCTGGTGGTCACCAAAACCCTGGGCGAAGGCTTGTGGAGCCGACTGTACGCCGCAGTGCGCGATGGCGAGCAGCGTCAGCCGATTACGGAAGCGTTTATTCGCTCAGCGCGCAATCACGCCTGCGATCATCTGCCGTTTGTGAAGAGCGCGGAGCGACCCACTTACGATGCACCCACAGTGAGGCCAGGATCACCAGCGCGCCTGTAATAAACGTTGGCCAGTGCGGCTGTTGGTGCCAGATAGCCAGGTTTACCAGCAGCCCTGCCGGAACGTGCATATTATTCATAATGCCCAGCGTTCCGGCGTCTACTTGGGTTGCGCCGTAGTTCCACATAAAGTAGCCAATCCCGGAAGCCACCACGCCAAGAAACACCAGAATGCCCCATTGCAGCGAGGTTTGCGGCATTTTCTGCGCATTTCCCAGCAAGAACCATGCAATCACCGCCACCAGGAACGCGCCGAGATAGAACCACGCAAAGGCGTTATGCTGTGGCATCGGGCGAGTTTCCATCAGGCGTTTGTAACCCACCATGCCGATGGCGAAAGTGATGTTGGAGAGCTGCACCAGCAGCAGGCCGGTCCAGAAGTGGTCGGTAACCTGATCATAGCGAATAATCCCGGCACCAATCACCGCCAGCAAGGCGCTAAAGGCATAGCCCCAGCGCAGACGGCGCTTACTCATGATGTCATAAATCAGCGTGATGTAGAGCGGCGTCAGCACGGTAAATAACAACAACTCGGAAACCGTCAGGTAGAGATAAGCACGGAAACTCAGCATATACATCACGCCAAGCTGCATCGCGCCCACCAGCATATACAGGCCGACCGTTTTCAGGCTATTGCCACGGGTACGCAGAAACGGCAGAAAAACGAGTGCCGCCAGGCCAACGCGCACCAGCACCGCAAAATAGCTATCGACGTGCCCCGCAAGGTACTCGCCATAAAAGCTAAAGGAGAAGGCCCACAGAATCGTGGTGATGATAAGTAGCGCCACAATGGAAAACTCTTTGATTAACGAGTATCCATTGTAGCGAAGTATCAGGTTGACAACTGACTAAATAAAGAACGATTACGATAAATAGAGTTTACGCAGATAATGCGGCACTGCGTCTTCGGCGTTAGTACCAATCACTTCCAGCTCTGGATGCAGATCTTTCAGGCGCTGATGCGCGCTGCCCATAATGCAGCCTTTACCCGCCATCGACAGCATTTCGGCATCGTTCATTCCATCGCCAAAGGCAATACAATCTTGCAGGCTGTAGCCCAGTTTCTTCGCTACCGCTTCCAGGGCATGGCCTTTTGAAACGCCGCCAGCCATGACTTCCAGGCAGGTTAAGGTAGAGAAACTGACATTGACGCGATCGCCCCAGCGAGCGTTAATCGCTTGCTCCAGTGGCAGAAGTTTTTCATGGGAATCACTGGTGAAGAACACTTTGCTGACACCTTCCGGCTCCAGCAATCCCGGCTCATACAGCGCGTAATTGAATACCGCTTCTTTGAAAAAGCGCATCTCTTCCGGGCGATGGCGATTCATAAACCATTCATCATCGCGATAAACGTTAGTAATGATCTCCGGGTTGTCGTTGACCACGCCAAACAGGTCACTGGCAATGTCGCGATCCAGGTTATGAGCAAAAATCAGATTGCCATCGAGGTCGTGAACGCGCGCGCCATTGGAGGTAATCATGTAAGACTTAATCTCCAGATTATCGCGAATTTGCCCCACATCAACGTGGTGGCGACCAGTCGCAAACACAAAGTTGATGCCGCGCGCGGTGAGCAGCTTCAGAGTTTCTTTGGCGTAAGGGGATAACGTATGGTCGGGAGAAAGTAACGTGCCATCTAAATCAGACGCAACAACCTGGTACATAAGAAATTTAAACCTCTGTAGAGCGGTTTCCGCTGGGTGAGTTATGCCTGTTGAAAAAATCAACGATGGCGTGGAGCGCGACTGAGCGCATTGCGTCCTTTTCAAAAAGGATCTCGTGGTACGCACCTTTAATTACCAACGGTCGACCTCCTTCTACAGGGTGGCCCGCGGCGGCGCGAAGTTCACAAAAACGGTCGTGCATGCGGTTATCCACCACGCGCTCTTCTTCAGCCTGCAAGAGAAGCGTTGGCGTGGCGTCATCACCTGCTCCGGCTAACACCTGTTCTCCGGCCAGAATACTTTCACGTACCCAATGGTAGGTCGGCCCGCCGACACGAATTGTTGGGTCATCAGCATAGAAGCGTAGATTGCGCCGATATCGCTGCCTGCTGTGGGTAAGCACGTTGATGGCAAACGGCAAGGCGCGCCAGCGCCCGGTGCCTATCGCATAGCCATCGCGAAAACGTGGGTGCGCTTCGGCCCAGTTTAGGATCTGCCGCGCCATAAATGACGGCATGCGAATCACAATGCCGAACATTGGCGCGGTCAGTGCAATGGCATCGCACACGCCAGGATGGCGTTGCAGGAACAGAGTGGAGATTGCGCCGCCCATCGAGTGGGCCAGTATATAGCGTTTACGCCACGGACCTGGCTGGACCTCTTGTTGCCAGAACGCCGCCAGATCATCAACATAATCATCAAAACGATTAACATGGCCGAGATGTGGATCGGCTAACAGACGACCAGAACGCCCTTGCCCGCGATGGTCGATGATTAATACGTCAAACCCCAGGTGAAACAGGTCGTAGGCCAGTTCCGCATATTTTACGTAGCTCTCAATGCGCCCCGGACAGATGACGACCACCCGGTCATGGTGCTGCGCGCGAAAACGGACAAAGCGCACCGGAATGTCATCCACACCAGCAAACTCTGCTTCATCACGCTGACGCCAGAAATCAGTCAGCGGTCCCATGGTAAAAGCAGCAAACGCTTTTTCTCTTGTTTCCCAGTCTTTTTGCTGCTGAAACATCGGGTAATCTGCCTCTTAAACCACGTAAAATCGTTTTTTTAAGCGTGCCTGACACAACGCTGCAACAGTAGCGTATTGTGGCACAAAAATAGACACACCGGGAGTTCATCATGACTTTAGAATGGTGGTTTGCCTACCTGCTGACATCGATCATTTTAAGCTTGTCGCCAGGCTCTGGCGCAATCAATACCATGACCACTTCCCTTAACCACGGTTATCGTGGCGCAGTGGCGTCTATTGCTGGTTTACAAACCGGGCTGGCGATTCATATTGTGCTGGTTGGCGTGGGATTGGGGACGCTATTTTCCCGCTCAGTGATTGCGTTTGAAGTGTTGAAGTGGGCAGGCGCGGCTTACCTGATTTGGCTGGGGATCCAGCAGTGGCGCGCCGCTGGTGCAATTGACCTTAAGTCGCTGACTCCGACCCAATCACGGCGTCATCTGTACCAACGGGCCGTGTTTGTGAATCTCACCAATCCTAAAAGTATTGTGTTTCTGGCAGCGCTATTTCCGCAATTCATCATGCCGCAGCAGCCGCAAGTTATGCAGTATATCGTGCTCGGCGTCACCACCATTGTGGTCGATATTATTGTGATGATCGGTTACGCCACGCTCGCCCAACGGATCGCGTTATGGATAAAAGGGCCGAAACAAATGAAGGCATTGAATAAGATTTTCGGCTCGCTGTTTATGCTGGTGGGAGCGCTGTTGGCATCGGCAAGGCATGCGTGAAAAATAATGTCGGATGCGGCGTAAACGCCTTATCCGACTTACTCTGATGACGCGTCTGGCATCAACGCGAAATAATCAAATGAATGCCAAATCCAGCAAATAACGCCCCGGCAAAACCATCAATCCACTTCGCCAGACGTTGATAACCACGGCGCATTTGCGGCAGGGCAAACAGGCTGGCAACGACGGTAAACCATGCCAGCGTTTCGACAATAATCAGCGCGAAAATGCCCCAGCGCTCGGTGGTGCCGACGTTATCGCCGACAAACAGCGAGAATACCGAACCAAAGTAGATAATCGCTTTCGGATTGGCGAGATTGGTCAGTAAACCTTTCAGGAAACTGCGCCCACTTTTCGCCAGTTCTACCTGTGGCGCAGGTGCAGAAACAACCTCTTTTTTCAGTGCGCTACGCAGCATCTGATAACCCATCCAGCAGAGATACAGGCCACCACCTACCATAATCAGCGTATGCAGCCAGGCCATTTTTTCGATAATCAGATGCAGGCCAAGCAGCGCAATCCCAGCCCAAACCATTACGCCGCAGGTAATGCCCAGCACACCCATCATCGCTTCTTTACGGGAACGACTGACAGCGGTCTGAGAGACAAAAAAGAAATCGGGACCGGGGCTCATAAGCGCCACGATGTGCACCATGGCAACGGTGAGGAATAACATCAACATACAATTGACTCGCGGGGAAAACGTTTACGGAATGTTCATCCTGGCACTTTTTTATGCCGCTGACTACTCTTCGTCGTCGCCGTCAACATGCGCGCGGATAAGCGTCATAAACGGTTTGCCAAAGCGTTCCAGCTTGCGCATCCCAACGCCGTTAACGCTGAGCATTTCGCTGGCGGTGATCGGCATCTGTTCCGCCATCTCAATTAAGGTTGCGTCGTTAAACACCACGTACGGCGGGACATTGCTTTCATCGGCAATCGATTTACGCAGTTTGCGTAATTTAGCGAACAGTTTACGGTCATAGTTGCCGCCGAACGATTTCTGCATCGCTTTCGGTTTGAGCGCCACAATACGCGGCACGGCAAGTTGCAAAGAGGATTCGCCGCGCAGCACCGGGCGCGCGGCTTCTGTCAGCTGTAACGCGGAGTGCTGGGCAATATTTTGCGTCACCAGGCCGAGGTGAATCAGCTGGCGGATCACGCTCACCCAGTGCTCATGACTTTTATCACGGCCCATGCCATAGACTTTCAGTTTGTCATGACCATAGTCGCGGATACGCTGGTTATTAGCACCACGAATCACTTCCACCACATAACCCATCCCAAACCGCTGATTTACGCGACCGATAGTGGAAAGGGCAATCTGCGCATCGGTTGAACCATCGTACTGTTTCGGCGGATCGAGGCAGATATCGCAGTTACCACATGGTTCCTGACGACCTTCGCCAAAATAGTTCAGCAACACCAGACGACGGCAAGTTTGCGCTTCGGCAAATGCGCCCATCGCATTGAGTTTATGGCGCTCGATATCCTGCAATTGCCCTTGCGGCTTCTCTTCCAGACAACGGCGCAGCCACGCCATATCAGCCGGATCGTAAAACAGCATCGCTTCCGCGGGCAGGCCATCACGCCCGGCGCGACCGGTTTCCTGATAATAGGATTCGATATTGCGCGGAATATCAAAATGCACCACGAAGCGGACGTTCGGTTTATTGATGCCCATGCCGAACGCCACCGTCGCCACCACAATTTGCAGGTCATCGCGCTGAAATTTTTCCTGCACATCGGCGCGGACATTATTTTCCAGCCCGGCATGATACGCCGCCGCGCTAATTCCTTTACTTTGCAGACGCGCGGCTGTGTCTTCTACTTTCGCCCGGCTGTTGCAGTAGATAATGCCCGACTTACCGCGCTGTTCTTGCACGTAACGCATCAACTGATCGAGCGGTTTGAACTTCTCCATCAGCATGTAGCGAATATTCGGACGGTCAAAACTGCTAATTTGAATTAGCGGATCGTTCAGCCCCAGCAGGCGCACAATATCCTGGCGCGTGGTGTCGTCGGCGGTGGCGGTTAGCGCCATAAACGGCAGCGTCGGAAAACGCTGACGCAGCTGACCGAGCGCGGCATATTCCGGGCGGAAATCGTGGCCCCACTGGGAGATACAGTGCGCTTCATCAACGGCTAATAACACCGGATTCCAGTGCGCCAGATGCTCAAGGAAGTTATCCAGCATCAGGCGTTCCGGGGCGATATAAAGCAGACGAATTTGCCCGGTACGACAGCCTGTCATCACTTCAAGTTGCTGCTCGCGGGTTTGCGTCGAGTTAAGGCACGCCGCCGCCACGCCGTTGGCTTGCAGTTGATCCACCTGATCTTTCATCAACGAAATCAGCGGTGAAACAACCACGGTAAGGCCGTTTAGCAATAAGGCAGGAATTTGATAGCAAAGGGATTTTCCGCCACCAGTGGGCATGACGACCAGGCAATCGCGACCGGAAAGTACGGTGTCGATAATCTCTTCCTGACCAGGGCGAAACTGTTGGTAGCCAAAGGTTTCTTGTAAAACCTGCTTAGCTCCGAACTCCAGATTCAACACTTCCGCCTGCGCCACATTCACCCCGATTGCCTGAAATAAAAACAGGCGCTATTTTCAGCGCCTGCGCGAGAAACTGCAATGCTTTTAGTCTCTGAGAGGGTAATCCTGGATGCTGGATTCCAGATTTGCCTTTCAATCAACTCACATCAGAACAGGTCGTTTAGCATAACTCCCACACCGACGCGGGTCTGGTTAAAGTTATAGTCGATGAGCGATTCGCCATAGCCGCTGTAGACTTGGGTATAAAGACGCACATGTTTAGTGATCGGGTAGCTTAAGCCTAACTCCGCACCACCATAACCGGTGTTCCAGTTGTACTGCACTTTCGCGCTCAGCACAGCATCACCGAGGTGATAACCAATTTTAAGCTGGTAGTAACCCATATATTTGGTGATATCCGGGTTATCGTCCGTATTACCCACCACATACCACGGTTTCACTTCCACCAGCCAGTTGCCGTTCTCTGCCATCAGGCGGGTGTAGATACGGTTCCAGCTACGGGAAGTCGGGTCTGAACGTCCGTTTGAGTCGTGGTTGTAGCCCATTTCCACATCGCGCAACGTCCAGCCAGCAAAACTATAATCGGTGGCAAAACCGAGGAACAATTGCGGTTCGTAGTTAGTTTCACGAAACGGTGATGACTCATCGCTATTAGAAAGCTGCCACCAGGATTTCTGGGTGTAGGAGGCGCCCAGTACAGAGTTTGGCCCCAAAATCCCACGCCACAGCGGAAACGCCAGGCTCAACTGGAACTTTACTTCATCCTTACGCGCGTTTTCTGCCCAGTCGTAACTGGCTATCGCTTCTTTATTGAGATCACTTGTTTGGGTATAGATGATGTAGTTGGTGTCATAAGGATAAAGGGTGAAAGGATTGTCATGCTCCTGCAACATATTGGCGATAATGCTGCCACGTACTGCTGGCGCGTCATGCACATCTTTCACCGTTGCCTCTTGCGCATTTGCCACTATCGGCAGCATACACATCGGCAACAAGCAGCCCAGTAGAGTCCGCATCGCTCGTGTTCTCCGTAACGAATTATTGATTAGATGAATATTTTTTCTGCGGGCTATTTTACATACTTAACTCAATTGCCGTTAGTTATCCCTTCCTAAAGTAGAAACCAACAACAAAGAAGCATAAAATCAACATTTCATTAACCAATGAGGTGTAAGGATGATATGTCTGCCGTACTGACCGCCGAACAAGCCCTGAAATTAGTGGGTGAAATGTTTGTTTATCACATGCCATTTAACCGCGCATTGGGGATGGAGCTGGAGCGTTACGAAAAAGAATTTGCACAGCTGGCCTTTAAAAATCAGCCGATGATGGTTGGTAACTGGGCGCAAAGCATTTTGCACGGTGGGGTCATTGCGTCGGCGCTGGACGTCGCCGCGGGTCTGGTGTGTGTAGGTAGCACCTTAACCCGCCACGAAACCATCAGTGAGGATGAACTGCGCCAGCGGCTATCGCGGATGGGGACAATTGATCTTCGCGTCGATTATCTACGTCCAGGCAGAGGCGAGCGTTTTACAGCTACCAGTAGCCTGCTGCGTGCGGGTAATAAAGTCGCCGTCGCCCGCGTTGAACTGCATAATGAAGAACAGCTTTATATTGCCAGTGCTACCGCCACCTATATGGTAGGTTGAATACATAAAAGCAGGTAAACTGCTGAGACTTATGACAAACGCAAAATTGCCTGATGCGCTACGCTTATCAGGCCTACCAGAGAAATGCAATATATTGAATTTGCATAGTTTTGTAGGCTGAATATGGCGTTAACGCCGCATCCGGCATGAACAAAGCACACTTTGTCAGCAAACTGAGCAGGTCAACTGCTATCAACAACAAAAAATGAGTTTTCCAATGGATGCAAAACAAACGCGGCAGGGCGTATTACTCGCTCTTGCCGCTTATTTTATTTGGGGTATCGCCCCAGCGTACTTCAAGCTGATTTACTACGTGCCCGCCGATGAGATCCTGACGCATCGCGTGATCTGGTCGTTTTTCTTTATGGTGGTACTGATGAGCATCTGCCGCCAGTGGTCCTATTTAAAAACGCTGATTCAGACGCCACAGAAAATTTTTATGCTGGCAGTCTCTGCCGTGCTGATTGGCGGCAACTGGCTACTGTTTATCTGGGCGGTGAACAATCACCATATGCTGGAAGCCAGTCTTGGGTACTTTATTAATCCGCTGGTGAATATAGTGCTGGGGATGATTTTCCTCGGCGAGCGATTCCGCCGGATGCAATGGCTGGCGGTGATTCTGGCGATATGTGGCGTGTTGGTCCAGCTGTGGACTTTTGGTTCGCTGCCAATCATCGCGCTGGGGCTGGCGTTTAGTTTTGCCTTCTACGGCCTGGTACGCAAGAAGATTGCCGTTGAAGCGCAAACCGGCATGTTAATCGAAACCATGTGGTTGCTGCCCGTGGCGGCGATTTACCTGTTTGCTATTGCCGACAGCTCAACCAGCCATATGGGGCAAAACCCTATGTCGCTGAATTTACTGCTGATCGCCGCCGGTATTGTCACTACCGTACCGCTGTTGTGTTTTACCGCCGCTGCCACGCGCCTGCGTCTCTCAACGTTAGGCTTTTTCCAGTACATTGGCCCGACGCTGATGTTCCTGCTGGCTGTGACGTTTTATGGTGAAAAACCAGGTGCCGATAAGATGGTGACTTTCGCCTTTATTTGGGTGGCGCTGGCAATTTTTGTGATGGATGCGATTTATACGCAGCGTAGAACGTCCAAATAAAAAATAAATATATTCTGAAAAAATATGCCTGCTCTTGCATGAGAGTGGGCATATTGCCATGCTGACAGGAGACTCACACAAGGATGTAAAATTTATGTTGCGTATATTTATCCCAACATCTAACGGTAAGATTTCCAGACGCCGATATATATTTTCATTTATTTTAATAAATTTCATTTTTGCCTTTCTTATTATCTTTTTTAACGATGGGGAAGCAGGTTTTCTTGTTATAGTCTCTACCATCGCACTCCATTATCTCGTCATCAACATGAATTGCCAACGACTCCGTGATAGTGGTTTCATATATATAAAAACTTATGTTTTTGGTACATTGGCAGTATATATTACCTCTATCATCACAATGATAGCCGAAGATTTTGCCTGTTCAGGCAATGGTTCGATGATTTTTTTAATTTGCTACTTTTCCACTTTCAGTATGCTAATGCTTGCACCTACTGATTCATCAAAACAATAGTACGGAGTATTTATGAGTAAGGAATATATGAACGATGGTTCATTAAGTGAAAAATGGAAATATCGATTTAATTTTTATGATCAACATGGTTTTCCTGGATTCTGGGGGGCAACACCAGAATATAAAGCAGCATTTAAAGCATTAAAAGTAAGACAACGCTTAACTATTCAAATGAATTTCATTGCTTTCTTCTGTTCCTGGATATATTTATTTGTCCTGGGATTATGGAAAAAAGCAATTATAGTTCTATTACTTGGTATTCTATCTCTATTTGTTGGTGCACTAATTGGCGTTAACATTCTGGGAATTGCCGTAGCAGCCTATGTTGCTGTTAACACGAACAAATGGTTCTATGAGAAAGAAGTAAAAGGGTTAAATACCTGGAGTCTTTGAATAAGAGATGGCTTAGCCAGGCTAAGCCACCGCCTTCTTTTTACAACCAGTTCTTGCGCTTAAAGTACAGATACGGTGCCAGGCCCGCGAGGATCATAAAGATAATCGCTGCCGGGTAGCCGAAGCTCCACTTCAACTCTGGCATAAACTCAAAGTTCATCCCGTAGCTGGAAGCGACCAGCGTTGGCGGCAGGAACACGACGGATACCACCGAGAAGATTTTGATGATGCGGTTCTGCTCGATGTTGATAAAGCCCATCGCTGCCTGCATCAAGAAGTTCACCTTCTGGAACAAGGATTCGTTATGCGGCAGCAGGGACTCGATATCTCGCAGGATTTCACGCGCCTGCTCCAGTTGCCCACCCGGTAAGCGTGCTTTACGTACCAGGAAGTTGAGCGCGCGCTGGGTATCCATCAGACACAGGCGAACTTTCCAGCCGATATCTTCCAGTTCTGCCAATGTGGAGAGTGCCTCGTCGTACTCATCGCCCTGACGCCCTTCCATAATCACCCGGCTCAGTTGCTCCAGATCGCTGTAGATGTTTTCAATTTCATCCGCTAACTGTTCGATTTTGGTTTCGAACAGATCCAGCAGCAGCTCGTAAGCGTTACCGTCTACCATCGACTGGCTGCGGGCGCGCATACGATACAGACGGAATGCAGGCAGCTCGCGTTCACGCAGTGTAAACAGACGACCATCGCGGATGGTAAATGCTACAGTAGAGTTACCGGCGTGATCTTCCGCATCTTCAAAGAAGAAGAAGGAGTGAATATGCAGGCCGTCATCGTCTTCAAAGAAACGCGCCGATGCTTCGATGTCTTCCAGTTCCGGGCGGGTTGCCAGGCTCTGGCCAAGTTCAGATTGTACGCGCAGTCGCTCGTCGTCATCCGGTTCGACAAGATCAATCCATACTGCATTTACAAGGGGTTGTGACTCTTCGACTTCCAGCCGGGTCAGTCGGTTATTTTCCAGTTGAAATGCGCTCAGCATGACCGGGACTCCCAATGCTTAATATATCGGACAGTTCGGTGGGCACACAGAAACAAATTGAGTTTCAGACCATTAAACAGCCTGACTCAGCGCGACGGGAAAATTGAGGTCGCTGACAACCGCTAAGGCTATCAGCAAAAGGGGATAGCCTTAGGAGTTGATCCTGGATGACAGGATAGTGAGCCAGTATCTACTGGGTGTGTCCAAGGCGAATGTCCTCTTAGAGTGATCGTGCGCGCATGTTACGCCAGCAAAATTTTGCCGTCAACACGCAACGGAACACCACAGAACAATAGTTGAACTTCGCGCTTTTTGGTACTCGTCAAGGTCATTAACAGGATAAAAAAATCCCACATCCAGGACCTATAATGGCGCATCGGCTACTCATTGGTAAAGGAATGATCACCTTGAATCTCAAACGGATTTTTCTCGCCCTCACCTTGCTCCCCTTGTTTGCTGTTGCTGCTGATGACTGCGCGCTCTCTGACCCAACGCTGACTGTGCAGGCGTATACCGTTAATCCTCAAACCGAACGGGTGAAAATGTACTGGAAAAAAGCCAATGGCGAAGCGTGGGGAACGTTACATGCACTGCTGGAGGATATTAATAGCCAGGGGCAAGCTCAGATGGTGATGAACGGCGGCATCTATGATGAAAGCTATGCGCCGCTCGGTTTGTACATCGAAAACGGTCAGCAGAAAGTGGCGTTAAATCTCGCCTCGGGGGAAGGTAATTTCTTTATCCGTCCTGGCGGCGTTTTTTATGTTGCGGGAAATAAAGTCGGCATCGTTCGTCTGGATGCCTTTAAAACCAGTAAAGAGATTCAGTTTGCGGTGCAGTCAGGGCCAATGCTGATGGAAAATGGCGTAATTAATCCGCGCATTCATCCCAACGTCGCCTCACGCAAAATTCGTAACGGTGTTGGGATTAATAAACAAGGGAACGCCATGTTTTTGTTGAGCCAGCAAGCGACAAATTTTTATGATTTTGCCTGCTATGCCAAAGCGAAACTGGACGTCGAGCAGCTGCTTTATCTTGATGGCACTATCTCACATATGTATGTGAAAGGCGGAGCGATTCCCTGGCAACGCTATCCTTTTGTCACCATGATTTCCGTCGAGCGAAAAGGTTAAACATTGTACACTCGAGGAGGCCAGACAAACTGGGGCTGGCTATACAGCTGGAAAATCATCAGATAAATGAAGGGAAACAAAAATGAAAAAAAAGCTCGCGACGTTATTTTTATTAACGTGTCTGGGATCATCGTCCGCTTATGCGGATAACGCTTTGATTTTACAAACGGATTTTAGCCTGAAAGATGGTGCCGTCTCGGCAATGAAAGGGGTCGCTTTCGGCGTTGACCATAATCTTAAAATCTTTGATTTAACCCACGAAATTCCACCGTATAACATCTGGGAAGGTGCTTATCGCCTGTATCAGACCGCCAGTTATTGGCCGCAAGGTTCGGTGTTTGTCAGTGTGGTCGATCCGGGCGTAGGCACTGACCGTAAATCGGTAGTGCTGAAAACCAAAAACGGTCAATACTTCGTTTCACCGGATAACGGTACGCTCACTTTGGTGGCGGAATCGCTGGGTATTGAGAGCGTCCGGCAAATCGATGAAAAAACCAACCGCCTGAAAGGTTCCGAAAAGTCATATACCTTCCACGGTCGTGACGTGTATGCCTACACCGGTGCGCGTCTGGCATCCGGCGCGATTTCCTTTGAGCAGGTGGGGCCTGAGCTTCCGGCAAAAGTTGTCGAACTGCCTTATCAGAAAGCGAAAGCGACAAAAGGTGAAGTGAAGGGCAATATCCCGATTCTCGATATTCAGTACGGTAACGTCTGGAGCAATATCAGCGACGAGTTATTGAATCAGGCGGGGATCAAACTCAACGATACGTTATGTGTGACCATTTCCGAAGGTTCCGAGAAAAAATACGAAGGGAAAATGCCGTATGTCGCCAGCTTCGGCGATGTGCCGGAAGGCCAGCCAATGGTGTATCTGAACAGCTTATTGAATGTTTCCGTGGCGCTGAATATGGATAATTTTGCGCAGAAACATCAGGTTGCGTCTGGTGCTGACTGGAATATTGATGTGAAGAAGTGCGCTAAGTAAGGTGCTGATGCCGGATGCGGCGTAAACGCCTTATCCGGCCTGGCGGGTGCAATTCTCGTAGGCCGGATAAGGTGCGCAGCACCGCATCCGGCAACGTGATCGTAAATTACACCGCCTCCAGCCGGGCGTAAGCCGCCACCAGCCATTTGATTCCCTGGCCCTGGAATGCCACCTGCAAACGGCTATGCTCGCCGCTGCCTTCCATATTGACGATAGTGCCTTCACCAAACTTGGCGTGGCGCACGCGCTGGCCGAGTTTGTAGCCGCTGTCGTTCTCGACCATCGGCGTACCCATCCGCTGATGGCTAACCGGGCGGCTTACCGTGGCGCGCAGGCGCACCTCTTCCACACACTCTTCCGGCAGCTCGCCGATAAAGCGCGACGGGCGATGGTAAACCTCTTTGCCATACAGACGGCGAGTTTCCGCGTAGGTCAGCGTCAGTTTCTGCATCGCGCGGGTTACGCCAACGTAGGCCAGACGGCGTTCTTCTTCCAGACGCCCACCTTCATCCAGCGACATCTGGCTTGGGAACATGCCCTCTTCCATCCCGACGATAAACACCTGCGGGAACTCCAGACCTTTCGCCGAGTGTAGCGTCATCAACTGCACCGCGTCCTGCCAGGTATCCGCCTGCCCTTCACCTGCTTCCAGTGCCGCATGGGAGAGGAACGCCTGCAGCGGCATTAAATCTTCGTCTTCTTCGTTGTAGCTGAACTGGCGCGTTGCCGTCACCAGCTCCTCTAAGTTTTCGATACGCGTCTGACCTTTTTCGCCCTTCTCCTGCTCGTACATGGTGCGCAGACCGGAGTCTTTAATTACCCGGTCAGTCTGTACATGCAGCGGCATATCGGCAGTTTCCTGCGCTAAAGCGTCGATCAGTTCCATAAACCGCTGCAAGGCACTGGCTGCACGTCCGGCGAGGGCTTTTTCCTGCAACAGTTCACGACATGCCTGCCAGAGTGTTAACTGGCGATCGCGCGATGTTTGACGCACCACGTCCAGCGTCCGATCACCAATACCCCGCGTTGGCGTATTGACCACGCGCTCAAAGGCCGCGTCGTCGTTGCGGTTGGCAATCAGGCGCAGATACGAGAGCGCATCTTTGATTTCCTGGCGTTCGAAGAAGCGCATCCCGCCGTAAATACGGTACGGCATACTCGCCTGCAATAACGCCTCTTCCAGCACGCGCGACTGGGCGTTGCTGCGGTAGAGAATCGCGCACTCGGCAAGCGCCCCGCCGTTGTCCTGCCAGGTCTTGATGCGGTTAACCACAAAACGCGCTTCGTCGAGTTCGTTAAAAGCGCAATAGAGGGAAATCGGCTCACCGTCCGCGCCATCGGTCCACAGTTTTTTACCCAGACGCCCGTTGTTGTTTTCAATCAGGGCGTTAGCGGCGCTCAGAATATTGCTGGTAGAGCGGTAGTTCTGCTCCAGACGGATAGTTTCAGCACCGGGGAAATCATTGAGGAAACGCTGAATGTTCTCGACCTGCGCCCCGCGCCAGCCGTAGATTGACTGGTCGTCATCACCGACGATCATCACCTTGCCAGTGTCGCCCGCCAGCAGGCGGATCCACGCGTACTGAATGTTGTTGGTATCCTGGAATTCGTCCACCAGGATATTGGTAAAACGTTCGCGGTAGTGTTGCAGGATATGCGGCTTGTTAAGCCACAGTTCGTGGGCGCGCAGCAGCAGCTCGGCGAAGTCCACCAGGCCCGCGCGGTCACACGCTTCCTGATACGCCTGATACACCTTCTGCCAGGTCTGCTCCACCGGGTTACCGTAGCTTTGAATATGATGCGGACGCAGGCCTTCATCTTTCTGGCTGTTGATGTACCACATTGCCTGGCGCGGCGGCCACTGCTTCTCGTCGAGGTTCATCGCCTTGATCAAACGCTTAAGCAGGCGCAGCTGGTCTTCACTGTCGAGGATCTGGAAATCCTGCGGCAGGTTGGCGTCCATGTGGTGCGCACGCAGCAGGCGATGCGCCAGCCCGTGGAAGGTGCCGACCCACATGCCGCCCTGGCTGGTGCCCATCAGTTGCCCGATACGATGACGCATTTCCGCCGCCGCTTTGTTGGTAAACGTCACCGCCATAATCGAGTATGGCGAGCAGTTTTCCACGCTCATCAGCCAGGCGATACGATGCACCAGTACGCGCGTCTTACCACTGCCCGCGCCCGCCAGCACCAGAAGGTTGCTGCGTGGCGCGGCCACCGCTTCGCGCTGTTTGTCATTAAGGCTATCGAGCAGGTAAGAAACGTCCATTGGCACCGCCGCGTAAAAATAGGTTGGGCGGAGAAGCGCAACGCCCTCCGCCAAAAAGCTGGGTATATATACAGATTTGCTGATTATATCAGCGAGGTCAGAGATGCCAACCGGGAAATTTCCAGATGCGGGAGTAAACGGCTGTCCCAGGTTTGCATCAGATCGCCATTTTCCGGTCTGATCCAACAGGCCTGCATTCCGCTGCGAATTGCCCCGCCCACGTCAGTGGTGAGATCGTCCCCGACATGTAAGATCTCGCCGATCGGCACGTTGAGTTTTTCCGCCGCCAGGAAGTACATATCGCTGAACGGTTTCGAGCGCCCGTGCGGGCCAGCGCGCAGCACAAACTCAAAATAATTCCCCAAACCAAACAGCTCCGGCTGGGCGTTACCGTTGGTGATCGCCACCAGCGGCCATTTCTTCGCCAGCTGTTTTAAGGTGTCGTGGGTTTGCTGCGGGACGTCGATTCGGCTGCGCCATTTGGCAAAGTTGATCATTGCTGCGTGTGCGCCTGCACTGGCTTCTTCGGCACTCAGCCCGGCGTCGAGCATCGCTTGTTCAATCGAACGAAAACGCCAGCGCGTCACGTCGTGATAAATCTCGGGTTCCGCTTCCCGTACCGCCTGGCGCAGGCGTTGCAGATCTTCATTCTGGAAGCTGCGCAGCGCCGGATGATAATTTTGCACAAAGATAAGTGCTTCTTGCTCAGTACGTTGGATCACCGGACGGTTATCGTAAAGGGTATCATCCAGGTCAAAGGTGAGCGCCGAGATGCGCCCCAAAGGCCGGTAAAAACGCATTATTTCCCCCGTTTGGCGCGTGGATGCGCCGCATCGTACACCGAGGCAAGGTGTTGAAAATCAAGATGAGTATAGATTTGCGTGGTGGAGAGGTTGGCATGACCCAGCAGCTCCTGCACACCACGAAGATCGCCGCTCGACTCCAGCATATGCGTAGCGAACGAGTGACGTAATTTATGCGGGTGAACGTGATTATTCAGCCCTTGTTTTATGCCCCATTCGGCAAAGCGTTTCTGCACATTACGCGCGGAGATACGCTTGCCCAGTTTCGACAGAAAAAGCGCGTCGTCTTCGCTACCAAACAGGTCGCGCAAATCAAGCCAGTGCTCAATCCACGCCACAGCGTTGCGACCAATCGGCAGGCGGCGCTCTTTGCTGCCTTTCCCCATCACCCACACTTCGCCGGACTCCAGGTCGAGGTGTTTGATATCCAGCCCCACCAGTTCGGAAAGACGCAGGCCCGCGCCGTACATCACTTCCAGCATTGCCCGGTCGCGCACGGCGAGGGGATCGTTGATATCAATATCCAGCAGCCGATTCATATCGTCGACGTCGATATTCTTCGGCAGATGACGTGGCGCTTTCGGTGCCGAAACACCTTTTGCCGGGTTAGCTTTGAGTTCGTTCTGGCTGACCAGCCAGTCAAAAAAGCTACGTAGCGCAGAGAGGCGTAATGCGAGGCTTGCCGCGCCCAACCCTTTACGGCGACTGCGTACAGCAAAATTGCGCACCATCGTCACATCACATTGCTGCCAGCTTTGCAGGCCGTTTTCGCTGGCAAAATTGATGATCGCCTCAAGCTGGCGCTGGTAGTTAAGCAGGGTTATCGGGCTAAGCTGACGCTCCACGCTCAGATAACGTAGATAGCGTTCTACATCGGTATGTAAATTGGTCATACGCGTTCAATCCAACGCTCCAGAAGCTCCGGCAACATCAGCGCAATTTCATCAAGTAACTGCGTTCCCTGCCCTTGTTGATAGTGATTAGCATCGCGGCTGGTGAACAGCACCACGCCTAAATCAGCATCGCTTCCCAGCATCGACATCGCCACCGATCCCACCGCTTTCGCTTCCGGTAGCACCACCAGCAACTCCGGCCCGTTAAGCGGCCCCAGATAGTGCTGCTCCTGCCCCAGACGCTGAATACGCAGTGGTTCGAAAGCCTGACGGTTTAATGCCAGATGAGTATGGTTCGACGGCGCACCTAAGCGCCAGCGATCCGGAAACAGACGCACACTCGCGCCCGCCAGACCGAGATCGCGCGCCCAGCGGTGAAAACGCATCAGCATATCGTCGAGACTGCTGGCGGCGGTGAGACTGCGCTGCAGGTAGAGTAAGCGATAAAACAGGCCTTCGTTGGCGATAGCCTGTTCCATCAACAGCGACATGTTCTCTTCCAGAACATGAATATGGTTACGCGCGCGAGCCATATGCCATTCGACCAACGAAACGGTACCGCGTACCGGATGTGGCACACGTATCGCTTCTACTGCGCGCGCATTGCGGATAAAAAACTCAGGATTTTTAATCAGATAATCGACAACCGCCCGGTCATCAAGCTCCGTGAGTGTTTCCTGTAGTTCTTCCCCTGGTTGCTTCATAGATGAATAAATCCGTCGTAAACATGTACTGCCGGACCCGTCATATATAACGGATGACCCGGACCTTTCCAGGCGATATCAAGACGACCACCAGGGAGTTCCACACGTACTTCTTCGGCCAGCAAACCTTGCTGAATCCCTACCGCAACCGCCGCACACGCGCCGCTGCCGCAGGCCTGGGTTTCTCCTGCCCCACGCTCATAAACGCGTAAACGAATATGCTCGCGCTTAACCACTTGCATAAAACCGATATTGGCGCGCTCCGGAAAACGTTCGTGGCTTTCCAGAACAGGCCCCAGTGTTTCTACCGCCGCAGTATCGACATCATCGACCTGAATCACGCAGTGCGGATTTCCCATCGACACCACACCGCATAAGATTGTCTGCTCGGCGGCGCGCATAATATAGGTCTTTTCCGCTTTGTTAGCGCGAAACGGCACAGCGGAAGGTTCGAAGTTGGGCTCGCCCATATTTACGCGGACCAGATCATCATCGGTGACGGTCAGAACCATCCGCCCGTTGGCGGTGCTGACGCGGATATCGCGCTTATTGGTCAGCCCTTTCAGACGCACAAAACGGGCAAAGCAGCGCGCGCCGTTGCCGCACTGCGCCACTTCACTGCCATCAGCATTAAAAATGCGATAGTGAAAATCCAGTTCAGGATCATACGGCGGCTCAACCACCAGCAACTGATCAAACCCTACTCCCAGGTGCCGATCCGCCAGGCGACGAATCAGTTCCGGTGAAAAAAAGACATTCTGCGTTACCGCGTCGACGACCATAAAATCGTTGCCAAGGCCATGCATTTTCGAGAACTGCATCATTTACTCCAATCACGCGGGTACAGAAACTGACTTTTAGTAATTCACCTGGGATGGACCATCGCCAGTGGCGCGGTCGTTTTTATCCGGCACCGTGGATTGCGTTTGCGTCTCTACCGGTTTGGTCGGCGGCGGCGCGTTTTTATCTGCAGGCGGGAAATAGAGCGGACCTTTCAGACCGCAGCCCGTCAGGCTGAAGAGAGTAAGTAATACAGTGAGTGCCTTAAACACGTTTTTCATTATGGATTGCCTGTAAAGTTCATCGCTTTCTGCTTTCTATCATCGCAGGAGAAGGCGTAAAAGCAAGCGTTTAGCGACTCTTTATGAAGTCTGAAAAGTGAGGAAATGCTGCGAGTATAACGCTTACACGTGGGGATTTATGTTTTGCTGGTAGTTTCGTGATCGGCACCTCGCGCCAGGATGGCTTTATGCACTATCGCAATGTGGTTTGTTTGTTGGCTTTTTTAGTTCCGTCAGCGTGGGGATGCTCGCTCGGTGAACCTGATCATAATGTTTACCAGAAACAGGGAAAGGCGTGGTGTACCTGCGCCCTAATGAAGAGACAAATCTTTCGCTATACAGAGACATTATTATTCCGGTGACGGATGAATCATGCCGGAACGCAGCAGCAGAGGTGCAACCTTTGAAGCCCTGACCCCATGCCGCTATACTGCCGCCATCACTTAAAAACAGGATACAACAATGAACGACAGTGAATTTCATCGCCTGGCTGACCAACTGTGGCTGACCATTGAAGAGCATCTGGACGACTGGGATGGCGACAGCGATATCGACTGCGAAATCAACGGTGGCGTGCTGACCATTACCTTTGAAAACGGCAGCAAAATCATTATTAATCGTCAGGAACCGCTGCACCAGGTATGGCTGGCAACCAAACAGGGCGGCTACCATTTTGACCTGAAAGGCGATGAGTGGATTTGTGATCGCAGCGGCGAAACCTTCTGGGATTTGCTGGAACAGGCGGCAACGCAGCAGGCGGGTGAAACAGTCAGTTTCCGCTAAGATTGCATGCCGGATAAGCCTCGCTTTCCGGCACGCTCATCACGAAAAATACTGCTGTAACAGTGGCGTATCGTTGTCCTGATTGGCAGGCGGCATGTTGCCGATAGATTTGGTGCGGAACGGAATCACCTGTTCACGACCATCAACCTTCACAATCTGATAGAACTGCGGCAGGTTGAAGTTGATGAAGCTTGAGCCGTAGGTAAAACGGTCATGCGATGACGAGTAGAAGCGACTGACGTCACGCACCAGCTCCTCTTTGCTACCTTCGCAGTGGTGATACACCTCAACCCGGTTGCTTTCGTCGAGAATGTAGATATTAAAGCCATTTTCATCCTGCGTTTCTTCGAAGAAGAACTGGATGATCCCTTCACTAGCAAAGCCGTCCACCACCGCCGGTAATTTGACGTGATTGGTTTCAACCTGCACTGACAGGCCGTGCAGTTTGTTATGCGAAATAGCGCCATAGAACTCGATGGCGTTCTCCAGTTTCTGTACCGATACATTCAGGCGTTCGAAGAACAAGCCCCAGGTTTGACCAGAAACGCGCAGCGCCTTAAAGCGCCCGGTTTCCTGGCGGGTGCTGGAAAGACGCAGTTCAATACACTCAGAAACCAGTTGCTGCACGCGAGTACGGATTAAACCGCGCAGATGCTGGCTATAGCAGAAGACTTCCACGCTATCTGGCGGTGCGGCGTCCTGATGCATTTTGCCGAGAATGGTTTTCAGGGCTTCAATCATCGACTGCTCACCGTTGAAGTGCAGCGTACGCACTTCGTTCCACGAGTTGCGGTACAGCAGGTCAACGCTACCTACCAGGCAATTTTGATTCTCGCCAAAGCTGAAGACATCCAGCTTACGGAAATCAAAATGCACCACCTGATTGCGGAACGCCGCTGTCGGGTCATATTCCAGGTTAACGATAATCGCCAGATGGCGGATCTCACACGGGCTGTAGAGCGCCTTCGGTGTCGGTGCAGGTAAGCGCAGCGGGAAATGGTGCGACACGTCGGCGACCATCTCCTGCAACTTCGGCAAGTCGACAACGCCGTTGCCTTTAATGTACAAACGGGTGCGCGAGGTCAGCAGGCCGTTAAACCATGCCCACGCCACCAGCTTATTCAGGTAACGGTTATATTCCAGCGGCTGATGGCTGATGATCGACTCAATATTTGGCGCGCGGTTATACAGATACCAACCTGAACGGTTAGCACGGCCCGGCGGTACATAAATAAAGGTCAGATTCGGTTCCGAGAGATCAGGTGAAATCTGCGGGTTTACCAGCGTCACTTTACCCGGTAATGCTTCAAACGCGGCGTACAGTTTACGCGTCAGCACGCCGATATCCTGCGGGCTGGCGGAGACGCTAAGGTTATTGCGGCGCGCAAAGCGGATCAGATTACGGTAGCTCTGCATCATTGCGTCGAGCAGCTCGTTGTGCGCCTCACGCACCTGATCTATCTTCCAGTTAGCGCGGTTATCGAGCATTGCCAGACGAGCATCGTCCCATTCCCACTCTTTCACCAACTGGCTTAACACTTCACGACGCCAGCCTACGCAGGCGCGTTCACGGCTGAGTTTTTCGCACACTTTTAAATAGAAGCAGCGGCGTACTAAATCCAGACGGGTGAAATCTTCAATCGCCGTCAGGTACTCAGTAACACGCTCGAGCATCATGCAGTACGGATCGAGGCCAAACGACACAATTTCGCCGTCGTGCAAACGCTGTTTGATATCTTTCGCCAGCAGGCGTGGATTCGGATATTCCCAGGAATAGGCTTCCAGCAGCAGTGTCTTCAGCACCGCTTTGTACGGGGAATCGATACTTTTGTAGAGTTGCCAAAGGCTGGCACCAAAGTACTCTTCAGCGGAAAGCGAGCTTAAGCCGCCGAGATCCAGCCATTCATTTGGCGTCAGCACGCCCTGCGCGTAGAGCGTCATTACGTAGTCATCGTAATGCTCTTCTTCGTCGCAAGGCACCATATTCCACAGAATACGCTTACCAGCGAGACGCACGGCAGTACGGTAAAATTCATCAAGTAGCAGTATATGCTGGGTAGAGCCGCAATCTTCGCCCCCCAGACTGCCACTCTCGTTGTGGCGGAAACGGTTTTCATCAATCAGGAAGAAGCTAACTTCCACCCCCAGCGAGGCGGCCCAGCTTTCCAGCAGGCTACATTTACGTTGTAGTAATTGGCGCTCTTCGCTATCGAGCCAGGATTGATGACAGACCCAGATATCCAGGTCAGAGGAACAACTTTGCCCTACGGACGAAGTACTGCCCATCGTGTATACACCAGTAATCGGAAGCTCGCCTTTCGGCGGGTCCTGTACTGACATTCCACGATACAGTTCAAGTTCGTTCAGGTAGTGACGTTGGGTTTCATCAGGCGTGTAAAGGCAAATGCCTTTGGGAACGTTACCATCAAGGTAACCCGGCATTAGCGGATGGTGATAGTGCAACAATGTCGGCAGCAGACTGTAAACCTGTTGGAATGCAGGCCCCATGGCAGCAAGCGCGCGATCCACGCGCAATTGATTTATGGCATCCAGTCTCTGTTTCAGAGTCTCAATATAGAGGTACAAGACGTATCGCCTGATTTGCTACCCGTCATGTCTGTGATTCCGGCAACATCAACGGAAACACGCGGCATTCGGGATATTTCGTATGTCAAAGGTAACTGTTACCACTTTCCGCGCCTGGTTTTTTTAGTTTCACGACGAAAAAATGGTCTAAAACGTGATCAATTTAACACCTTGCTGATTGACCGTAAAGAAAGATGCGCTACATACAAGTGTAGCACCGTTTATTCTCTGTAAATTCCTTATTACGACGGCTTGAAACGCCTGTCAGGATTCCATTTACGTTTTGCATTAACGTCAACGTTTCACCACAACACTGACATCGCTCCAGCAAGGATGTTAGGATGGACCACGGATGATAATGACGGTAACAAGCATGTTAGACAATGTTTTAAGAATTGCCACACGCCAAAGCCCACTTGCACTCTGGCAGGCACACTATGTCAAAGACAAGTTGATGGCGAGCCATCCGGGATTAGTCGTTGAACTAGTACCGATGGTGACGCGCGGCGATGTAATTCTTGATACGCCGCTGGCGAAAGTAGGCGGAAAAGGCTTATTTGTTAAAGAGCTGGAAGTCGCGCTTCTGGAAAACCGCGCCGATATCGCCGTACATTCGATGAAAGATGTGCCGGTTGAATTCCCGCAAGGTCTGGGGCTGGTCACCATTTGCGAACGCGAGGATCCGCGTGATGCCTTTGTGTCCAATAATTATGACAGTCTGGATGCATTACCGGCTGGCAGTATCGTCGGGACTTCCAGCTTACGTCGCCAGTGCCAACTGGCGGAACGCCGCCCGGACCTGATTATCCGCTCTCTGCGCGGCAACGTTGGAACACGCCTTAGCAAGCTGGATAACGGCGAATACGATGCCATTATTCTTGCCGTGGCTGGATTAAAACGTTTAGGGCTGGAGTCCCGCATTCGCGCTGCGCTGCCCCCTGAAATTTCTCTTCCGGCAGTCGGACAAGGTGCCGTAGGTATTGAATGCCGCCTTGATGATACGCGTACCCGCGAGCTTCTTGCCGCGCTTAATCACCATGAAACCGCGCTACGCGTCATCGCTGAACGTGCGATGAATACCCGTCTGGAAGGGGGTTGTCAGGTGCCGATTGGCAGCTATGCCGAACTTGTCGACGGCAAAATCTGGTTGCGTGCGCTGGTCGGTGCGCCGGACGGTTCGCAGATTATTCGTGGTGAACGCCGCGGTGCGCCGCAGGATGCCGAGCAAATGGGGATTTCACTGGCGGAAGAGCTACTGAATAACGGCGCACGGGAGATTCTCGCTGAAGTCTATAACGGAGACGCGCCAGCATGAGTATCCTGGTCACCCGCCCATCTCCAGCTGGAGAAGAGTTAGTGAGCCGTCTGCGCACACTGGGGCAGGTGGCCTGGCATTTTCCGCTGATAGAGTTTTCCCCGGGTCGGCAATTGCCACAACTTGCCGACCAGCTATCAGCACTTGGTGAAGGCGATCTGTTGTTTGCCCTTTCGCAACACGCCGTTGCTTTTGCCCAATCACAACTGCATCAACAAGCTCTTAAATGGCCATTACTTGCTGATTATTTCGCCATCGGCCGCACCACTGCGCTGGCGCTGCATACCGTGAGCGGGCACCAGGTTCGTTATCCGCAGGATCGGGAAATCAGTGAAGTCTTGCTACAATTACCGGAATTACAAAGTATTGCGGGTAAACGTGCGCTGATATTACGTGGCAACGGCGGTCGTGAGCTGATTGGAGAAACTCTGACGGCACGCGGTGCTGAAGTCACTTTTTGTGAATGTTATCAAAGGTGCGCCATTCATTATGACGGTGCAGAAGAGGCGATGCGTTGGCAATCCCGCGAGGTGACGACCGTCGTTGTTACCAGCGGTGAAATGTTGCATCAACTCTGGTCATTGATCCCACAATGGTATCGTGAGCACTGGTTACTACGCTGTCGGCTTTTGGTCGTCAGTGAGCGTTTGGCGAAACTCGCCCAGGAACTGGGCTGGAATGACATTAAGGTCGCCGATAACGCTGACAACGATGCGCTATTACGGGCATTACAATAACTCTCATAACAGGAAGCCATAATGACGGAACAAGAAAAAACCTCCGCCGTGGTTGAAGATACCAGGGAGGCCGTGGACACCACGCCACAACCTGTCGTTGCAGAAAAGAAGAGTAAGAACAGTACCGCTCTGATTCTCAGTGCGGTGGCTATCGCCATTGCTCTGGCAGCAGGCGTCGGTTTGTATGGCTGGGGTAAACAACAGGCCGTCAGTCAGACTGCCACCAGCGATGCCCTGGCGAGCCAACTCACGGCACTGCAAAAAGCCCAGGAAAGCCAAAAAGCGGAGCTGGAAGGCATTATTAAGCAACAGGCTGTACAGTTAGAGCAGGCGAATCGACAGCAAGAAACGCTGGCAAAACAGCTGGATGAAGTCCAACAAAAGGTCGCTACCATCTCTGGTAGCGATGCCAAAACCTGGCTTCTGGCACAGGCGGACTTTCTGGTAAAACTTGCCGGACGTAAACTCTGGAGCGATCAGGACGTTACCACCGCAGCAGCGTTACTGAAAAGCGCTGATGCCAGCCTGGCAGATATGAATGACCCCAGCCTTATTGCTGTTCGTCGGGCAATTACCGATGATATCGCCAGCCTTTCTGCGGTATCGCAGGTGGATTATGACGGTATTATCCTCAAGTTGAATCAGCTCTCTAATCAAGTGGATAACCTGCGTCTGGCCGACAATGATAGCGACGGTTCGCCAATGGATTCCGATGGTGAAGAGCTTTCCAGCTCCATCAGCGAATGGCGCATCAATCTGCAAAAAAGCTGGCAGAATTTTATGGACAACTTCATTACGATTCGCCGTCGTGATGATACTGCCGTACCGCTGTTAGCGCCGAATCAGGATATCTATCTGCGCGAAAATATTCGTTCCCGTCTGCTGGTCGCCGCACAAGCTGTGCCGCGTCATCAGGAAGAGACGTACCGCCAGGCGCTGGAGAACGTCTCCACCTGGGTTCGTGCTTATTACGATACTGAAGATGCCACCACCAAAGCGTTTCTCGACGAGGTGGACCAGTTAAGCCAGCAAAATATCTCGATGGATCTCCCGGAAACACTGCAAAGCCAGGCGATGCTGGAAAAACTGATGCAGACTCGCGTGCGTAACCTGCTGGCGCAACCGGCAGCAGGGGCAACGGAAGCTAAACCTGCACCTGCACCTGCACCTGCACCTGCACCTGCACCTGCACCTGCACCGCAAGCTGATGCCCCGGCAGCCGCGCCGCAAGGAGAATAACCATGCTAAAAGTGTTATTGCTCTTTGTGTTGCTGATTGCGGGGATCGTGGTCGGCCCGATGATTGCCGGTCATCAGGGTTACGTACTGATCCAGACCGACAACTACAATATCGAAACCAGCGTAACTGGCCTGGCGATCATTTTGATTCTGGCGATGGTCGTGCTGTTTGCCATTGAGTGGCTACTGCGGCGGATCTTCCGCACCGGCGCGCACACCCGGGGTTGGTTTGTCGGACGTAAGCGTCGCCGCGCACGTAAGCAGACAGAACAAGCGCTGCTAAAACTGGCGGAAGGCGATTATCAGCAAGTTGAAAAGCTGATGTCAAAAAATGCCGATCACGCTGAACAGCCGGTGGTGAACTACCTGCTGGCTGCCGAAGCCGCACAGCAACGCGGGGATGAAGCGCGCGCCAATCAGCATCTGGAACGCGCAGCGGAACTGGCGGGTAACGACACCATTCCGGTGGAAATCGCCCGCGTTCGCCTGCAACTGGCACGTAATGAAAACCATGCGGCACGCCACGGCGTGGATAAGTTACTCGAAGTCACACCACGCCATCCGGAAGTGCTGCGTCTGGCGGAACAGGCTTATATCCGTACCGGCGCGTGGAGTTCACTGCTGGACATCATCCCGTCAATGGCGAAAGCCCACGTTGGTGACGAAGAACATCGCGCAATGCTCGAACAACAGGCATGGATTGGCCTGATGAATCAGGCACGGGCCGATGACGGCAGCGAAGGTCTGCGTAACTGGTGGAAAAACCAAAGCCGGAAAACGCGTCATCAAGTGGCGTTGCAGGTGGCAATGGCGGAACATCTTATTGAGTGTGACGATCATGATACTGCCCAGCAAATCATCATCGACGGCCTGAAACGCCAGTATGACGATCGCCTACTGCTGCCGATCCCACGACTGAAAACCAACAATCCGGAACAGCTTGAAAAAGTGCTACGCCAGCAAATCAAAAACGTCGGCGATCGCCCGCTGTTGTGGAGCACATTGGGCCAGTCACTGATGAAGCACGGCGAATGGCAGGAAGCATCCCTCGCCTTCCGCGCGGCACTGAAACAACGCCCGGACGCCTACGATTACGCATGGCTTGCCGACGCGCTGGACAGACTGCGTAAACCGGAAGAAGCCGCATCGATGCGCCGCGACGGCTTGATGTTGACGTTGCAGAACAACCCACCGCAATAGTTCTTTCTAACCCGGAGGCAAGCACCTCCGGGGCCTTTCTGATACATAAAAAAACGCCTGCTCTTATTACGGAGCAGGCGTTAAAACAGGTCTGTATGACAACAAGTGGGTGCTTCACTCAACGTTGTGTCCATGGTGTCTGATGAGGCATAAGCGACATCTGTCAGTGGACGATAAGCACCGTAAACGGCTCTGCGTCATTCCTAAGTTTATGAGGCACTAAGGCGAACATAAGAGATGGAATGAGCATCTACCCAATTATTATGCCACACAGGCCCGGGAAATAACATCCTTTAATAGTTGTTATGAGATAATTCTGCAATCCAGGTTTCTTTCATTCGCAATAATTACCTGAGCAAATATTATCCAGCACCTTACTCTCTTTA
Source organism: Escherichia sp. E14V7 (assembly GCF_004212225.1). Taxonomy (NCBI): domain Bacteria; kingdom Pseudomonadati; phylum Pseudomonadota; class Gammaproteobacteria; order Enterobacterales; family Enterobacteriaceae; genus Escherichia; species Escherichia sp. E14V7. Next base: position 36,668 of record NZ_RHJJ01000009.1, on the reverse strand, counting down.
ATTATAAATACTGTGAATTGTTAAAAATATTTAATAACCAATATATATTAATTACACTCCTAATCAAAAACAGCATCAATAATCAACACCATACAATAAACCTGCCTTACATATGCCCCGCACCAAGGGTAGGATTGAAAACGCTCTCCTGATCTTTCGATTCATCCTCATGGCAAATAAATAATATATTTTCATCATAATTATTTATAACCCCATTTTATCAGGGAGAGGGACCTCAATTATCAATGCTTGATTATGTCATCCATTTAATGACATGAAACCGGAGCATTTTGCATGGAAATTTCGTTTTCACCCAAACTACTGGTGATCGCAATCGCCGCCGCTATTCCTTTGCTGGCCAGTGCTGCAGATACCCCGTCAACCGCTACCGCGCGCGAAGGCTATGCCGGGTATGATCACCCTAACCAGTACCTGGTTAAACCGGCGACCACCATTGCCGATAATATGATGCCTGTGATGCAGCATCCGGCACAGGATAAAGAAACCCAGCAGAAGCTGGCGGAATTAGAGAAAAAGACCGGTAAGAAACCGAACGTGGTTGTTTTCTTACTGGATGACGTGGGCTGGATGGATGTCGGCTTTAATGGCGGTGGCGTGGCGGTAGGTAACCCAACGCCAGATATTGACGCCGTTGCCAGCCAGGGATTGATTTTAACCTCTGCATATTCTCAACCAAGTTCTTCCCCTACCCGCGCCACCATTCTCACCGGACAATACTCCATCCACCACGGCATTCTGATGCCGCCGATGTACGGGCAACCGGGCGGTCTGCAAGGGTTAACCACCCTGCCGCAATTGCTGCACGACCAAGGTTACGTCACCCAGGCTATCGGGAAATGGCATATGGGGGAAAACAAAGAGTCGCAGCCGCAGAACGTCGGCTTTGATGATTTCCGTGGCTTCAACTCAGTGTCCGATATGTATACCGAATGGCGCGATGTTCACGTCAACCCGGAAGTCGCCCTGAGTCCGGACCGTTCTGAATACATCAAGCAATTACCATTTAGCAAAGATGATGTTCATGCGGTGCGCGGCGGCGAACAGGAGGCCATTGCTGACATTACGCCGAAATATATGGAAGACCTGGATCAACGCTGGATGGAATATGGCGTTAAGTTCCTCAACAAGATGGCGAAGAGTGATAAACCTTTCTTCCTCTATTATGGCACTCGCGGCTGCCACTTCGATAACTACCCGAACGCCAAATATGCGGGTAGCTCTCCGGCACGCACCTCGTATGGTGACTGCATGGTAGAGATGAACGATGTGTTCGCTAATCTCTACAAAACGCTGGAGAAAAACGGTCAGCTGGATAACACGCTTATTGTCTTCACCTCCGATAACGGTCCGGAAGCCGAAGTGCCTCCGCACGGCCGCACACCGTTCCGTGGTGCGAAAGGATCTACCTGGGAAGGCGGCGTTCGCGTTCCGACTTTCGTGTACTGGAAAGGCATGATCCAACCGCGTAAATCTGACGGTATGGTTGATCTGGCAGATCTCTTCCCAACAGCACTGGATCTGGCGGGGCATCCTGGGGCGAAAGTGGCGAATTTAGTACCGAAAACCACCTTTATCGATGGTGTAGACCAGACATCTTTCTTCCTGGGAACAAACGGCCAGTCTAACCGTAAGGCCGAGCACTACTTCCTCAACGGCAAACTCTCTGCTGTACGTATGGATGAGTTCAAATACCATGTGCTGATTCAGCAGCCATACGCTTATACCCAGAGCGGGTATCAGGGTGGGTTCACCGGCACAGTAATGCAAACGGCCGGATCGTCGGTGTTTAACCTGTACACCGATCTGCAGGAAAGCGACTCCATCGGCGTGCGCCATATTCCGATGGGTGTACCGCTACAGACCGAAATGCACGCGTATATGGAGATCCTGAAGAAATATCCTCCACGCGCGCAGATTAAATCTGATTAAGCCGGCGATATCGCTACATCGGGCCACACTGACCTTGCCGGATGCGGCGTGAACGCCTTATCCGGCCTACAAGCCTTGCAAATTCAATAAATTGCAGCATTCTGTAGGCCGGATAAGATGCGTCAGCATCGCATCCGGCAATCAACCGCAGGCGACCGCCGATTTTTACTTATTCACCACCATCAAACGCGCCTGCATAATGTCGCTGGCCGGGCGACCGTGCGCCAACAAATCAGCCATTGCTTTAAGATATGGCGGTAGATGGCGGAAATAACGCTGATATCCGGCACACAAATAATTCAGCCCCGGCTTGCCGCTGGCATCGAGCATAAAGCGGTGTTTCGGGCAGCCTCCCCAGCACGCTTTTAACACGTTACAACTGCGACACTGCGTCGGTAACTGCTTAAATTTATCTTCACCAAACACCTGCTGTTGCGGGGAATCGATCATTTCTGCAATTGTTTGCTGGTGCATATTCCCCAGTCGATATTGCGGATAAACATAGTGATCGCAGGCGTAAACGTCGCCGTTGTGCTCAACAATCACCGAGCGCCCACAGGTTGGCTGATGATGGCAAACCGCACCCGGCGCACCGACAAAATTGGCAAACGCCCATTCGATATTCATCACGAAAATCTTGCCGACGTCGCGTTTGATCCAGTGGTCGAATATCGCCACCAGAAACTCACCAAACTCATCGGGGCGCACCGACCATTCCGTCAGTTCGCCCTGAATATCGCCGGGCGCATGTAGTTTCAGTCCATCGCGGGCAGCTGTTTCATCAGCCAGACGCTCCACTACCGGAATAAACTGGATGAACTCCACGCCCGCATCACGCAGAAAATCATAGACCTGCAAAGGTTGTAACGCGCTGGTGCGGTTAACGCAGACCAGCACGTTATAGTCGACATGATGCTTTTGCAGCAGCGTCAGGACACGCATCACCAGCTTATGCGTTGGTCTGCCGCTTTTGGTCACGCGATATTGATTGTGGATCTCAGCCGGACCATCCAGCGATAACCCAACAAGAAAATGATTTTCTGCCAAAAACGCGCACCATTCGTCATCGAGCAGCACGCCGTTAGTCTGGAAGCTGTTACTTATCTTCCTGCCAGCACCGTATTTCGCCTGTAGCGTCACGGCACGGCGGTAAAACTCCAGCCCGAGTAACGTTGGTTCGCCGCCCTGCCAGGTAAAAGCGACTTCGTTTTGCGGTTCGCTGGCGGCAATATAGTGACGGATATACGCTTCCAGCGTGTCATCGTCCATATGCGTGACTGGCTTTTCGCGATAAAGGGATTGTTTTTCGAGATAAAAACAGTAGTCACAGTTCAGATTACAATCGGAACCGCTCGGTTTCGCCATCACGTGAAACGCACGCGTTGGAACCTGTTGCAGCATGGTCGCTCCTTGCCTGAAGTCATCCTTCAATACGTTAAGGGCGAAATCATACCGTGGGGCAATGAGTTATTACGGGCGTTTATTGCGAAGGGAGAGTGACGAAATGCACAGAAAACAAAAAACCCCGCCGAAGCGGGGTTCAAAATTGGTCGGCGAGAGAGGATTCGAACCTCCGACCCACTGGTCCCAAACCAGTTGCGCTACCAAGCTGCGCTACTCGCCGAAATACTGCTTTTTGAATTTTTAGTTCAATTCTTTAAAGTCGTGGTGCGAGGGGGGGGACTTGAACCCCCACGTCCGTAAGAACACTAACACCTGAAGCTAGCGCGTCTACCAATTCCGCCACCTTCGCATTGTCACAACTTCTAATAATGGGGTGGCTAATGGGATTCGAACCCACGACAACTGGAATCACAATCCAGGGCTCTACCAACTGAGCTATAGCCACCACTACAAATCTTGTTACGCGGTATTACTACCACCGCAGCTCAAGCGCCGGGACTAAATGGCGCGCCCGACAGGATTCGAACCTGAGACCTCTGCCTCCGGAGGGCAGCGCTCTATCCAGCTGAGCTACGGGCGCTTAGCGCCGTTGCGGGGGTGGATAATACGGACTTCCCACCCCTCTGTCTAGTCCCTTTTTAAATAAAATGCGCGTTTGGTTACGGTTTGCGCGCTTTGCTGCTTATTTCTCCAGTTTATGCGCTTTACCGTGGCGATTAAGGCCAAAAACTTTATAAATCGCCGTCGCCGCCAGCATGAAGATGATGCCGACAAACAGCGACATACGGGTATCTTCATTAAAGTACATACCGATCAAAACGCAAATCAGGAATGCCATTGTTACGTAGTTGGCCCACGGGAACAGGATTGAGCGGAACGGATGGCTGGCAATCGCCGCTTTGTGTGCACGACGAAAACGCAGCTGGCTTATCAAAATCACAAACCACGGCACCATGCCCGGAAGCACGCTGGCACTGTAGACGTAGACAAACACGCGCTGTGGGTTAGGGATGATATAGTTTAGGCATGAGCCAATTAGCAGGATAACAATGGATACCGCCACTCCTGCAACCGGCACACCGTGACGGGAAACTTTCGCCATCACCGCCGGTAACTGACGGTTTTTCGCCAGCGCGTAGAGCATACGTCCGCAACTGTACATGCCGCTGTTACAGCCAGAGAGCGCAGCCGTCAGCACCACAAAGTTGATAATGCCCGCCGCTGCGGTAATACCGATTTTGGCAAAAGTCAGTACGAACGGGCTGCCGTTGCTGCCTATTTCATTCCACGGGAAGATGGTGACGATAACGAAAATCGCGCCAACGTAGAAAATCAGGATTCGCCACAGCACCTTGCCTACGGCACTGCGCAGCGTCACCTGCGGATTCTTCGCTTCACCAGCGGTGATGCCAATCAGCTCCACACCCTGGTAGGACGCCACCACAATACACAGAGCGGTCAGGAACCCTTTCCAGCCACCCGCAAAGAAACCGCCATGCTCTGTGAGATTGCTAAAACCAATCGACTGCCCACCATTGCCAAAGCCAAAGAAAATCACGCCCAGGCCAATGACAATCATCACGATAATCGTGGTGACTTTGATCATCGCGAACCAGAACTCGATTTCACCGTACAACCGCACCGCTGCCAGATTCGCCAGTGCCACCAGCGCCACCGCGATCAATGCGGGTATCCACTGCGCCATCTCCGGGAACCAGAACTGAACATAAACGCCAATGGCGGTGATTTCTGAGATCCCCACCGCCATCCACATAAACCAGTAAGACCAGGCAGTGAGATAGCCAAAGAACGGGCTCATGTAACGATGCGCATAAACGGCGAACGAACCGGTAACCGGTTCGAGGAACAACATTTCGCCCATTGAACGCATGATGAAAAAGACGAACAGCCCGGCGATGATATAGGCCAACAATACGGATGGCCCGGCCCATTTCAGGGTACTGGCGGCCCCCATAAACAGGCCGACGCCAATGGTGCCCCCCAGGGCGATGAGTTCGATATGTCGAGCTTCCAGCCCACGCTGTAGCTCTGGTTTGTTATCTGCCATAAATCCTCGTGTTGTGTTTGCATGCTTTCCGGTGTTACCGGTTATCGTTATGGGTACATCGAGTGTTGCGAATGTTTTCGTAATTCAGGAGAAATGGCAAATAAAGCATTAAAAATTTGAATGCTTTGTGTAATAAAAAGACAGGCAGGCGACGAAGTGACCACTCCGTCGCTTTACAGAGAGAGGAAAATCAGAGATCGCCGGTGTAATGCCAGCGTAAATAACGCAGCAAACGAAGCTGGCGCTTAATGCGACTCGGCTGCGAAAGCAGTCTATAAAGCCACTCCAGTCCCAGCGTTTGCCAGATTTTCGGCGCGCGTTTTACGTGACCGGTGAAAACATCATAAGTCCCGCCAACGCCCATATACAGCGCATTAGGGTGCACCAGGCGGCAGTCGCGCATGAAGATCTCCTGCTTTGGTGACCCCATTGCGACAGTGACGATTTGCGCACCACTGGCGTGAATACGCTCAAACAGCGCCTGACGCTGCTCAGGCTTGAAATAACCGTCCTGGCTGCCAACGATATTCACATTCCACTGGTCGCGCAGTTTAGCTTCGGTCTGCGCCAGCACATCAGATTTACCGCCCACAAGAAATACCGGCGTCTCTTCCTTGCCAGCGCGCGCCATTACTTCTTCCCAGAGATCGGCACCGGCAACGCGGGAAACCTGTGCCTGCGGGTACTTTTTACGCACCGACCGCACAACGCTAATGCCATCGGCATATTTAAATTCGGCAGCGTTAATTAACTCCCTGACCTCGGCGTTATCTTCAATGGTCAGCATTTTTTCGGCATTAATGGCAACCAGCGTTCCCTGCTTAAGCTGCCCGTCAGCGAACAGATAATCGAGGGCATGCTGCATATCACGCCAACCGATCAACTGTAAGCCACGCAGCGTATAGGTCGGTGCCGTGGTGTTGTTATTCATTGTTATCCTTCAACCTGCGTCCGGAGCGATGATTTTATTCGTTTATGAACGAGTCCGGCGCTATCAAAAAGCCAGTACAGCAGTTTTGCAATCATCAGGCTTGCGCCGAAGACCACGATAAAAAAGACGACACGCGAGACAAACGAATCCAACCCTTCGCGCGCCAGCACGATCATATTGAAGATCGCCCCGAAGCAGAAACTGTGGAGAATCGCAGCCTTATAGCGATTAGTTTCGCGGTTACCCAGCTCATACAACCAGTCGAACCATTTGATGATCAGACCAACCACAATCGCCCCGAGCGGGATGAACAACGCGCCGCCCATAACAACCAGTGAGCCTATAAGCGTAGGCGAGATCGCCAGCCCGGAGTGGTTATTCAGCACTTCCCAAGTAAAGTAGTTGGCGGAGTTCAGCACCATACTCGGACGCCCCGGCCACAGCCAGGAAGGGATAAAGACATAGAAATCGCGGACAATTGGAGCCAGGCCCTGGAAGTCGATGTTGTCATAGTTCTGCAACAGCAGCGCCAGATTCTCCCACGGCGAGAAGGTGTCGCGGGTGAGATAGAGAAACGTATAGAACGCCTCATCGCCGCTGACGCTCATTCCATAGCGTTTTAGCGCCAGCCAGAACATGCCAACAATCCCCAGCACGCCCGCCGCCGCCAGCATCCACAACGAAATCCAGCCGCGAATAATGCCGATAAACAGGAAGATAGCAAACGCGATAATGATATTGGCGCGAGTGCCGCCGACAATCATGTAAGTCAGCAAACCGAAGGCAACCGTGCTGACGAGGAAAAACAACCACGCTTTGCTGTCCTGGCGCAGAAAGTAGACCACTAACATTGCCGGGATGAAAAAGTAAAAGAAACGCTTTAACGCCACGCCGGAGACTTCGCTGGAGAAGATCTGGCTGTAGGAGTTAAGCCGGAACAGCAAAAAACCGTTATGCATGAAAAAGATGCCAACGCTCACCAGCGCGATGCCCATCAGAATCACCCACGTGAGATTGGTTTCTACGCGGTTCATGGTAAACACTGGACGGCGCGGTGCATCGGCAACGCGTTTGCGTAAACGTGTTTTGTAAGTGACGTAGTAAACTGCGTAAAATCCCCCCGCAGAAAGTAACGCCTGCAACAAGATCTCTGGCGGCACCACGGCAACATCAAAGCGAAACACCAGCAAGCTGGTCAGCGGGAAGCCGAAGAAAAAGGTCAGCAAAAACAGCAATGAAAAGAAGACATTGAAGTTAAAGCGCACGCGGCGAAACTCAAACCATGTCAGCGTGGCGATAAACAGCGTGCAGAGCAGCCAGACAACAAAAAGACCGCTGAATTGCAGCAGGCTCATGCGACCTCCCCGGTGGCAATAGCCAGCGCCCGCTGCCAGCCTTGCAGATAGTTCGGACTAAAGAAGGCAATGTTGTTTTTATCCACCGACGCCAACTGGCGCTGCGCTTCACGCACAATATCTTCATTGAGATCGTCAGTGGTAAACAGCACCGGCAAATGCTGTTCTGTCATATCCTGCCAGAACGGATTTTCCCGGTTAAGCACACAAGGAATGCCCGCCTGAATCAGCAAGCACAGCGTACCAATGCCCTGCTGGCGGGCAAAAATAAAGTAGCCGAGATCGCACTGGCGAAGTAGCGCCAGATAGGCGTCAAATTCCAGTTTTTCGCTCAGCACTTGCAGATTTTCTTCGCTGAATAACTCGAGCCCCGCCTGACGAACTTCGTCGATATACGCTTCGTTATTAGGCGGATAGCCCATCGGTACAACCACTTTTACCGTATCGCCAAACTGCTGATGAACAGCACGCAAAGCGGCGATATGCTCATTGCTGCGATCGCCGGAGTTCCCTACTAAAATGGTCATTTTCCCTTCACGTTGCCGATCGTTCGCCATTGTATTGAGAGAAGGGTCCATCCGGGTTGGGAAGTAAATCAGTTCGCCCCGCACCTTTGGATGCGTTTTGGCAAAAAAGCTCAAGTCTCCCCGAGTGGCAAACACACAGCCCACACGCTTTTGTGCCAGTCGGCGCAGAGGATAAAAGAGTTTATATCTCAAGCCACTGGAAAGCTCATACAGATCTGCCCCCCAGATATGCCAGTAAAACTGGCTGGGCTTGATTCCGCCACTAAGCAGCGCCAGCCACAGCTTTGGATTGAACTGACCGTGGAAGAAAAACCGCTGCTGACGGTTAGCTTTTGCTTTCGCGATGACCGCTTCCGCCAGCGATTTTTTCCCAGGGAAAAATTGCACAGAAAGCGCCGGACAGCTATCACTTAAGCCGTCGTCCTTGCCAGCAACCATAAACTCGCGCGCGTGCTCGCTCGTCGCGGCCAGCGCGTCATTGAAAAACCGCAGAACGGTTTGGTTATGGTGAGGGATATCCGATCCCAGTACGTGAATCAGTACAGTCATGCCCGCCTACGCCAGAGTAAAAACACGCCACAACAAAGAGAGAAATAGACGATATAGGTTGCCATGTAGGCCTGCGCCGCGCCCAGGGCGCCATGCACGGGGATCAACCAGTGGGCAAATACCATCAATAAAGTGAACTGGCTGACTTCCGCCAGAATATAAAACCGCAGCGACGCTTTGGCGATCACCAGATAACCAAAGACATAGGCGCCCACTTTCAACACATCGCCGACCAACTGCCAGGCAAAGAGATCCCGCATGGCGGTAAATTTATTCGACAACAGTAGCCAGATGGCAAAATCACGCAGTAGCCAGACGGTGAAACTCGCTGCTGCCACGGCCGGTAAAACAAATTTCAGCGACTTCACCACTTCCCGGGTGATATCGCGTTTTTCCGTTAGCCGCGACAACGTGGGCAGTAAATATACACTGAACGATGCGGTAATAAATTGCAGGTAGGCGTCGGAAATACTGCTCACCCCTTGCCAGATCCCCACTTCATCCCAGCTATACTGCGCCGCCAGCAGTTTACGCATCATGATGTACGCAACGGGCAAGGTCACCGACGTAATCAACGCCATGAGCGTAAATTTGCTCAACTGCCCTGCCAGACCGTTATCCCAACTGGGTTTCAGATAGCTTAACGGGACAGCGCCACGCTTAATTAACATGACAGCGGCAGGCATTACCACCAGCGCGGGAATCAGCGCCAGACCAAGCAACGCGCCTTCATAACCGCCAAAACGGTAACTGACATAATAAGCGATAACGCCAATCAGGCTGCCGACAATCAGTGATAATGCATTACCCGCGGCATCGCGAAAGCCTTTCATTAGCGCCAGCAACAGGTTGCCCCAGGCGATCCCCATTTGCACCAGCGCCACTAAACGCACCAGCCCCTGATAGTCGGTATTACCAAACAATCCCTGGCTGATTGGCTCAGCCGCCAGCACAAAGACCAGCGCCATCAGCGTGGAGAAGCCAAGCACCATCGCAGATGAAGTGCCGACCACACGGCGCAGCTGCTGCGGATTATCATGGTACTGGGCAACGTATTTGGTTACGCCATTAAAGATGCCCGCCCCGGCAAGCACGCCGAGCACGGTAATCAACTGGCGGAAATTTGCCGCCAGCCCTAGTCCTGCCGGACCAAATGACACCGCCAGTAATTTACCAACCAGTAACCCAGCGCCAATCTTGACCAGTGTACTGGCCGCCGTCCACAAGGACGCTTTTGCCAGTGACATATCAGGAGAAGTAGTTCAACAAGGTCGCAATTACCGTGCGCTGATTGACGGACGACAGGTTGTAGAACAGCGGCAGGCGCAGCAGGCGCTCGCTCTCTTTGGTGGTGTAACGATCTTCACCATGAAACTCACCAAAGCGTTCCCCCGCAGGGCTTGCGTGCAGCGGAATGTAATGGAACACCGCCATGATTTCCGCTTCCTTCAGGAAGCTAATCAACGCGCTCCGGTCATCAATATCCCGCAGCTTGATGTAGAACATATGCGCGTTCTGCACGCAGTCATCCGGAATCGACGGCAGCTCGATACGCCCGGCTTTCGCCAGAGGTGCTAACGCATCGTAGTAGTTTTGCCACAGCGCCAGACGTTGCTGGTTGATGCGTTCGGCTGCTTCCAGTTGCGCCCACAGATACGCAGCTTGCAGATCGGACATCAAATAGCTGGAGCCGATATCGCGCCAGGTATATTTATCAACCTGACCACGGAAGAACTGGCTGCGGTTAGTCCCTTTTTCGCGAATGATCTCGGCACGTTCAATCAACGCTTTATCGTTAATCAGCGTCGCCCCGCCTTCACCACCCGCCGTGTAATTTTTGGTTTCATGGAAGCTAAAGCAGCCAATATGGCCAATGGTTCCCAGCGCGCGCCCTTTGTAAGTGGACATCACGCCCTGAGCGGCATCTTCCACCACAAACAGGTTATGCTTTTTCGCCAACGCCATAATGGTGTCCATTTCACAGGCCACGCCCGCGTAATGCACCGGCACGATAACGCGCGTTTTATCGGTGATCGCCGCTTCAATCCGCGTTTCGTCGATGTTCATGGTGTCCGGGCGAACATCAACAAAAACGATTTTTGCTCCACGTAGCACAAAGGCATTGGCGGTGGAGACAAAGGTGTAGCTCGGCATGATCACTTCATCGCCAGGCTGGATATCGAGCAGCAACGCCGCCATCTCCAGCGAAGCGGTGCAGGACGGCGTCAGCAGCACTTTGGCGCTGCCAAAACGTTGCTCCAGCCACTGCTGGCAGCGACGGGTAAAACCGCCATCGCCACACAGTTTGCCGCTACCCATTGCCGACTGCATATAGTCGAGTTCGGTTCCCACCACCGGCGGTGCGTTAAATGGAATCATGTGATCACCTGTATAACCAGTACGCGGTGCTTTCTATATTCGCACCACTTTGTATGTATCGTTTAAGCGCGGCGGTGTTGCCCATCTGGGTCGCCACCCGCAAAGTTGTTTTACCGCGAGCATACGCCCAGTTTAGCGCTGCTTGCATCAGGTGCGCACCTGCTCCGCGTCCTGCCAGTAAACCAATGCGCGCGTCAGTGGCATTCAACTCTCGCAGAGAAACATAGCCGCGAATCTCGCCGGAAGCCGCGCGTAAAACCAGGCATTGATGATCAAAGGTGCCGCGCACGGCATTTTCAATCCACTGCGCATAAAAGCGGCCGCTGGCGTCAGGCGCATACCACGGCGCACGAAAACGGCTTTGCGCGAATGCTTCACGGGCTAACTGGCGTAGTACTGGAATATCTGATTCCTGAGCCACTTCCGCATGGCTTTCACTGACGTTGATCACGGGGAGAGCCAAATCCACTTCCCCTTCTACCAGAGAGAATCCCAGCTGTTGCAGAGCATCCAGTTCATCGGTATTGGATGCGGCAATTTTTGCCTGCACCCGTGACCACGGCGCCAAAACGTCTGGTGTCAGGAGCGGTGCATCAGGACTAATGCGCACGATGGCGCTGTTAACGCCAAAGAAGGCGTTTTCCCAGGTTAGTGGTTCAATACTGGCGCGGACGGGCATTCTCTATCTCCCTCAACACAGTCTTTTACTGTAATCAGTATCAGCGCCAGACTCCTTTGGTATCCACCACATACAGCTGCTGTACATCATCGCCGCTAATGGCTTTAAACTGGCTGTGATCTACCAGCATCACCAGCACATCTGCCGTCGCCAGCGCCTCGTCAAGCTGCGCCAGCATACAAAGCCCGGTCAGTTTTTTCGGCAACTGGTGAATATTAGGCTCAACAACCAGCGTTTCGCCGCTGTGCCACTGGGCGATCAGTTCAGCGATTTCCATCGCCGGGCTTTCGCGCAGATCATCTATATTCGGTTTAAACGCCAGACCAAAGCAGGCAATTTTCAGCTCGCTGGCGCGTTTATCAGTGGCAGCCAGACAATCAGCGACCGCCGCTTTCACCTGATCGATAACCCAGAAAGGCTTGTGATCGTTCACTTCGCGCGCGGTACGGATAAGCTGCGCCTGCTGCGGGTTCTGTGCCACGATAAACCACGGATCAACAGCGATACAGTGACCGCCCACGCCCGGACCAGGCTGGAGAATATTGACTCGTGGATGGCGATTCGCCAGACGAATCAGTTCCCAGACGTTAATTCCTTGCTCGGCACAAATCAGCGACAGTTCGTTAGCAAAAGCAATATTCACGTCGCGGAAGCTGTTTTCTGTGAGCTTACACATTTCCGCCGTCCGCGAGTTAGTGACGACACACTCACCTTCGAGGAAAATTTTGTACAGTTCGCTGGCGCGCGCCGAGCAAACTGGCGTCATGCCGCCAATGACGCGATCGTTTTTAATCAGCTCGACCATCACCTGGCCCGGCAACACGCGTTCCGGGCAATAAGCAATATTGACGTCCGCCTGCTCACCCACCTGCTGCGGGAAAGTCAGGTCCGGACGCATCTCTGCTAACCATTCTGCCATCTTCTCGGTTGAGCCCACCGGCGAGGTGGATTCAAGAATCACCAACGCGCCTTTTTTCAGCACCGGCGCAATGGAGCGGGCAGCCGATTCGACGTAGGCCATATCCGGCTCATGATCGCCTTTAAATGGCGTTGGGACAGCAATCAGCCAGGCATCAGCCTCAACCGGCGTCGTACTCGCTCGTAAAAAACCACCTTCTACGGCAGTTTTTACCACGCTCGCTAAATCAGGTTCGACGATATGGATTTCGCCACGATTGATGGTATCAACCGCTTGTTGGTTGATATCAACACCAATCACCTGTTTTTGCCGTGAGGCAAACGCAGCCGCCGTTGGCAGCCCGATATAACCTAGTCCGATAACAGAAATGGTCGCAAAACTCATAGTGATATCCGATTATTTTTTAACGCTTCCAAAATGCGAGAGCATGCCTGACCATCACCATACGGGTTATGGGCGCGGCTCATAGTTTGATATTCATCTTCGTCTTCTAAAAGACGCGTCACTTCCTCGACGATCCGTTGCTTATCCGTCCCCACCAGACGTACCGTACCTGCGGTCACCGCTTCTGGGCGTTCGGTGGTATCGCGCATCACCAGCACCGGTTTACCCAGAGAAGGTGCTTCTTCCTGAATGCCGCCAGAGTCAGTCAAAATCAACCAGGCGTGGTTCATCAACCAGACAAACGGTAAATACTCCTGGGGATCAATCAAAATGACATTTTTCACATGCCCCAGAATGCGATTGACCGGCTCTCTGACATTCGGGTTAAGGTGTACCGGATAAACAATCTGGATGTCCTGATGAGTGGTAGCGATTTCAGCCAGCGCATGGCAGATTTCTTCAAAACCACGACCAAAGCTCTCACGCCTGTGACCGGTCACCAGAATCATCTTTTTATCGGGGTCGATAAACGGGTAATTTGCCGCCAGTTCTGAACGCAGCGTATCGCTGCTCATTACCTGGTCGCGCACCCACAGCAGCGCATCAATTACTGTATTACCGGTAATAAATATTCGGCTGTCAGCGACGTTTTCACGCAGCAAATTTTGCCGGGAAGTTTCAGTTGGTGAGAAATGGTACATCGCCAGATGCCCGGTCAATGTACGGTTAGCCTCTTCCGGCCACGGCGAATAGAGATCGCCCGTGCGCAGTCCGGCCTCAACGTGACCAACAGGAATTCGCTGATAAAACGCTGCCAGGCTGGTTGCCAATGTGGTGGTAGTATCACCGTGAACCAGCACAACGTCTGGTTTGAACTCGGCAAGAATAGGTTTTAGTCCTTCCAGAATCCGACAGGTTATCTCTGTCAGGCCCTGTCCTGGCTGCATTATGTTGAGATCGTAGTCAGGTACAATGGAAAAGAGTTTCAGCACCTGATCGAGCATCTCCCGATGCTGCGCAGTGACGCAAACTTTAGCCTCAAAAAAAGGATCTTTTGCCAACGCATGCACCAACGGCGCCATCTTGATGGCTTCCGGGCGCGTACCAAATACAGTCAGTACTTTCACATCGATTCTCTTCGAATAAGCGGCGAGCGCCTTTGCGCTCACCACAGCTGTGTTGCTATTTCGAGCAACGGCGGGTTAATGCGACACCAGCCCCGATCAGCCCCCCGACAATGCCCCACATAATCATCAGGAAGGCACGACGTGGGCTATCGCGTTTTACCGGTTCTTCCGGTGTACGCAAATAGCGATAGGTCTGAAAACGCGGATCCAGGGTTGGACCAACATTAAGGGTGTTTAACATGGCCCGATTCTGATCATAGTCGAGATCAAAGGCTGGGCCGACAGCCTGTAAATTTTCGAGTCGCGCCTGGAGCATCGGGCGCCCCAACAGGAACATTTCTGAATCAGGTAATTCCTCGGCTGGCACGTCTGTCGCACTGCGAGAAATATTGTGTTGCTCGGCGATTTTAAGTGCCTGTTCAATACTGTTCATCCGGCGGTCGTAGATGGACTTAGCCACTTCTTCCTGACGCTTCACCTGAGCTTTCATCTGAATAGTGCGCGCCGCCCATGCGCCTTTCAGCTCATCATTCAGATGGCTGGCTGCACGCTGGCTGGCAAAAGCAACATATTGACGAAGCAGGTTATTAGCATCGGGGGCGGTTTCGGCAACCAGCTTAACGCTGTCATTGACCGCGCGGGCGAAATCACCAGGAATAAACAGGATGTTGTTGATCATTTCATCCAGCAGAGCCGCATCGGCTTTACTGTTACCGACCATCCGCTGTTTGTAATAGTCAGTCTGCAACCAGAAATCGCGGCGGGTATCCCACGACGCCAGTTGCATAACAAACTCTTTATAGGCTTCATCCATAACCGATGGTTGGTCGGCAGGGGCCATATTTGAACGAACATCCAGGTTACGCAAAAATTGCTGCTGCGAGTAGTACCCGCCCAGCATATTCACGGTTGGACGATCGGTAATCGCCGTCGCACTCCACTCCTGACGCGCAAAAAAAGTATACGCCAACGCGATTAAGGCAAACACCAGCCCCATGCCAATAATCCACAGCTTCCCAGCCCACAAGGTACGAAACAACCCACGAATATCCAGTTCATTTTCAGCGTCTTCGGCTGGTTTCCCAGGCATTGGTTGCGTCATTACATCCTCATTTTATTTGGTTAAATTAGGGCTGCCATCACGGTTTCTGCGCAGTCGACGTTTCACGCGTTTGATGAAGCGAGCAACCTTCCAGGCACGCTTAATGCAATAGCCATAGAGGAAGAATGCTAGCAAAAAGAGCACCAGCATGACCCATTCCGGGACAAAATGAGAATATTCTGCCAGTACGCCAATAGAAGCGAGTAGCGCTGCAGCAAGGGTAATCAACACAAACGCCTGACGAGAAGTAAATCCAGCGCGCATGATCAAATGATGAATGTGCTGTCGGTCAGGTGAGAATGGACTCATGCCTTTACGCAAACGACGATACATAATCGCCACCATGTCCATCAGCGGGATAGCAATGATCCATAAGGCGGTAACCGGGCTGATTGGATGTGTGGCTCCCTGGGTAGTTTCCAACAGGATCCAGATAACAGTAAAACCAATCAACGTACTACCCGCATCGCCCATAAAGACTTTGTAGCGACGCCCCAGAATACCAAGGTTTAGCATGATATAAGGCAGGATGGCGGCGATCATGGCAAAGCACCAGATAGCGAGGCTGGTTTGCCCGTCGAACCACAAAATCATACCGATTGCCGCAAACGAGACACAGGATAACCCGCCCAGCAAGCCATCAATACCATCGACCATGTTGAAGGCATTAATCGCCGCCCAGACAGCAAACAGCGTCAGAAAGTAACCAAACGGTCCGAGCACCATCTCCCAGGAGCCAAAGATATAACCCAAACTACTGAGATAAAGTTTGCCGAACACCATCATAACGACGCCAATGATAGCTTGTATGGTAGCGCGGATTTTTACGCTGATATCAAAACGGTCATCCAGCGCGCCGATGAACACAAGGACACCGGCACAAGCCAGGTAGAGAGCTGCATGTGGAATATAGTAATCGACAATTCCGAACGTGAAGCAAATCCCTGCGTAAACCGAAATACCCCCAACGAGCGGTATCAATCCCTGGTGACGTTTGCGGAAGTTAGGTTTATCCACTAAACCGACTTTTTTTGCCACCTTGCGGGCAAAAAACAGAAACAGTGTCGTGAATAAAAAAATACTGATGAGATCAGTACTCACTGTCAGTAAATTCACAATGCATGCTCTCAGAGAAAATTATTAGCTGAAGTATACCCACGAAGACCTTTATTCAGAAGGGAAACTACTTTCTGAATCTCTCAGAAATGAGCAAAAATCAACCAATTGATATGTAAATCGCATAAAACACCCGCAAAAACCAGGAATTTTCACACCATCACAGGTATACCGCTAAGATTACAGATATAAAAGCAAAACGCCACGTAAACACGTGGCGTTTTGCTGTAACACTAACTTATGAGCGTTTCATCATCTCGAAGAAATCATCATTGGTCTTGGTCATCGCAAGCTTATTAATGAGGAATTCCATTGCGTCGATTTCGCCCATCGGGTGAATGATTTTGCGCAGGATCCACATTTTCTGCAGCTCTTCCTGAGTGGTAAGCAACTCTTCTTTACGAGTACCAGAACGGTTGTAGTCGATTGCCGGGAAGACGCGTTTTTCAGCGATTTTACGAGAAAGGTGCAGTTCCATGTTACCTGTACCTTTAAACTCTTCGTAGATAACTTCGTCCATTTTGGAGCCGGTATCGATTAGCGCCGTTGCAATGATGGTCAGGCTACCGCCCTCTTCCACATTACGTGCTGCACCGAAGAAGCGTTTCGGACGATGCAGGGCGTTGGCGTCCACACCACCGGTCAACACTTTACCGGAAGCCGGTACGACGGTGTTGTAGGCACGAGCCAGACGAGTGATGGAGTCGAGCAGAATAATAACGTCTTTCTTATGCTCAACCAGGCGTTTTGCCTTCTCGATCACCATTTCCGCAACCTGAACGTGGCGAGATGCTGGTTCGTCGAAGGTAGAAGCAACAACTTCACCTTTAACCAGACGCTGCATCTCGGTCACTTCTTCCGGGCGTTCGTCAATCAGCAGAACCATCAGTACGCAGTCTGGATGGTTGTAAGCGATGCTCTGAGCAATGTTCTGCAGCAGCATGGTTTTACCCGCTTTTGGCGGTGCCACAATCAGACCACGTTGCCCACGACCGATAGGCGATGCCAGATCCAGTACGCGTGCGGTTAAATCTTCGGTAGAACCGTTACCACGTTCCATACGCAGACGAGAATTTGCGTGCAGCGGCGTTAAGTTCTCAAAGAGGATTTTGTTACGGGCGTTTTCTGGTTTGTCGAAGTTAACTTCGTTAACCTTCAGCAGCGCAAAATAGCGTTCACCTTCTTTCGGCGGGCGAATCTTACCAGAGATGGTATCACCAGTGCGGAGGTTGAAACGGCGGATTTGGCTAGGAGAAACGTAGATGTCATCAGGGCCGGCGAGGTAGGAGCTGTCTGCGGAACGGAGGAAACCAAATCCATCCTGCAATATCTCCAGTACGCCATCACCAAAGATATCTTCGCCACTCTTTGCGTGCTGCTTCAGGATGGCAAAAATAATGTCCTGCTTACGCATACGAGCCAGGTTTTCCAGCCCCATATTTTCGCCGAGAGTGATCAGCTCAGAAACCGGCGTATTCTTTAATTCGGTAAGATTCATAGTGGTGTGAGTTCTTAAACTTGGGGTAAATCTCGAACTTAATGTTGTGAATGGTATGGCAGGATCATCCATGCCTGTTTACGGTCATCAACTCATGTCTTTTCGCTGTCTGGTCACAGGAGAGTACGCAGAACTGAAACGACAAGACGGATTGAGTGACGAGCCAGAAATCTGTTCACTTCGCATTTAAGAAAAACAGGAAGCGTTGGATATTACAAGATTCAAACTTAATAAGGTATGTTTAATACGAAGTCAACATTAAGTTAGCATGACTCACGCCGGGCGTCCAGTTTTTAGCGACGGGGCACCCGAACATGAAATTCCCTTACGCCAGGTTAGCGTCGAGGAACTCTTTCAACTGACCTTTAGACAGTGCGCCCACTTTGGTTGCGGCCAATTCGCCGTTTTTGAACAGCAGCAGAGTCGGGATACCACGGATGCCATATTTCGGCGCAGTGCCAGGGTTTTGATCGATGTTCAGTTTTGCAACAGTCAGTTTGCCCTGATATTCGTCAGCGATTTCATCCAGAATCGGGGCGATCATTTTGCACGGACCGCACCACTCTGCCCAGAAATCAACGAGGATCGCCCCGTCCGCTTTGAGTACATCCGTGTCAAAACTGTCGTCAGTCAGGTGAATAATTTTATCGCTCATATATAACTCCACAGGAATAAGCCTGGCGTGTTGGTTTCGTTGTTGGTGTAACATTAACCAACTAAAGGTTGACTTTATTTCACCGGATACGCTTTCGTAAAGCAATAGTAAGCTGATATTCTACCACACTATGAGCAAAACACATTTAACAGAACAGAAGTTTTCCGACTTCGCCCTGCATCCGAAAGTTGTAGAAGCCCTTGAAAAAAAAGGGTTTCATAACTGTACGCCCATTCAGGCACTGGCCCTTCCACTAACGCTGGTGGGTCGTGACGTAGCCGGGCAGGCGCAAACCGGTACCGGAAAAACGATGGCGTTTCTTACGTCAACGTTTCATTATCTTCTCTCTCATCCCGCGATTGCCGATCGCAAGGTGAATCAACCGCGTGCCTTAATTATGGCACCGACGCGTGAACTTGCCGTGCAGATCCACGCCGATGCGGAACCACTGGCGCAAGCTACTGGCCTGAAATTGGGTCTGGCTTACGGTGGCGACGGCTACGACAAACAGCTGAAAGTGCTGGAAAGCGGCGTTGACATTTTGATTGGCACCACGGGTCGTTTGATCGACTACGCCAAACAGAACCACATCAACCTCGGCGCCATTCAGGTAGTGGTGCTGGACGAAGCCGATCGTATGTACGATCTGGGCTTTATTAAAGATATCCGCTGGCTGTTCCGCCGTATGCCGCCTGCAAACCAGCGTCTCAACATGTTGTTCTCCGCCACGCTTTCGTACCGGGTACGTGAACTGGCGTTCGAGCAGATGAACAATGCCGAATATATTGAAGTGGAACCGGAACAGAAAACGGGCCACCGCATTAAAGAAGAACTTTTCTACCCTTCTAACGAAGAAAAGATGCGTTTATTGCAAACGCTGATCGAAGAAGAGTGGCCAGACAGAGCGATTATTTTCGCCAACACCAAACATCGTTGTGAAGAGATCTGGGGTCACCTGGCGGCAGATGGTCATCGTGTTGGCCTGTTAACGGGTGATGTAGCGCAGAAAAAACGTCTGCGTATTCTTGATGAATTTACCCGTGGTGATTTGGATATTCTGGTTGCCACCGATGTTGCCGCGCGTGGCCTGCATATCCCGGCTGTGACGCACGTCTTTAACTACGATTTACCCGATGACTGTGAAGATTACGTTCACCGTATTGGTCGTACAGGTCGCGCTGGCGCAAGTGGTCATTCCATCAGCCTGGCATGTGAAGAGTATGCATTGAATTTGCCTGCTATTGAGACCTATATTGGTCACTCAATTCCGGTAAGCAAATACAATCCGGACGCATTGATGACCGATCTGCCAAAACCGCTGCGCCTCACGCGCCCACGTACAGGCAATGGTCCGCGTCGTACTGGCGCTCCGCGTAATCGTCGTCGTTCAGGTTAAATAAAAAATGTCATACTCAAAATCATTCAAACTGTATCAAGATGGCAAGAGAATGAATCCCGACGAGCTTACTGTAGTAAGTGATTCGGGTGAAAGAACGCAGCCAACGCAGAGACAGATTGAAGGATGAAGAGTATGGGTTCCACCTCGTCGCTTTATGCCGCTATTGATCTCGGTTCGAATAGTTTTCATATGCTGGTTGTGCGCGAGGTGGCTGGCAGTATCCAGACGCTGACGCGAATTAAACGCAAAGTGCGTCTGGCTGCTGGCCTGAACAGCGAAAATGCCCTGTCTAATGAAGCAATGGAGCGCGGCTGGCAATGCCTGCGTCTGTTTGCTGAACGTTTGCAAGATATCCCTCCCTCGCAAATTCGCGTTGTCGCCACGGCGACGTTACGTCTTGCCGTCAATGCTGGTGATTTCATCGCAAAAGCGCAGGAAATCCTTGGCTGTCCGGTACAGGTCATTAGCGGTGAAGAGGAAGCACGCCTGATTTATCAGGGCGTTGCTCACACCACTGGCGGTGCAGATCAGCGCCTGGTGGTAGATATCGGCGGCGCCAGTACTGAACTGGTAACCGGCACTGGCGCACAAACGACGTCCTTGTTCAGCCTGTCTATGGGCTGCGTTACCTGGCTTGAGCGCTATTTTTCCGATCGTAATCTGGGGCAAGAAAACTTTGTCGCAGCCGAACAAGCCGCGCGCGAAGTGCTACGTCCTGTTGCCGATGAATTACGGTATCACGGCTGGAAGGTGTGCGTTGGTGCTTCCGGCACCGTGCAGGCTTTGCAGGAAATCATGATGGCGCAGGGTATGGATGAACGCATTACCCTGGCGAAATTGCAGCAACTGAAACAGCGCGCTATTCACTGTGGCAGGCTGGAAGAGCTGGAAATCGAAGGGCTGACGCTGGAACGCGCGTTAGTATTCCCAAGTGGTCTGGCGATCCTGATAGCCATTTTTACCGAGCTGAATATCCAGTGTATGACGCTGGCCGGCGGCGCACTGCGTGAAGGCCTGGTTTACGGCATGTTACATCTGGCGGTCGAGCAGGATATTCGCAGCCGAACACTGCGTAATATTCAACGTCGCTTTATGATTGATACCGATCAAGCACAGCGTGTGGCTAAACTTGCCGCTAACTTGTTCGATCAGGTCGAAAATACCTGGCATCTTGAAGCGATTAGCCGCGATTTACTGATCAGCGCCTGTCAGCTTCATGAAATTGGCCTTAGCGTTGACTTCAAACAAGCGCCGCAACATGCCGCTTATCTGGTGCGTAACCTGGATCTTCCTGGTTTTACCCCCGCGCAGAAAAAGCTGCTGGCGACGTTATTACTCAACCAGACGAATCCGGTCGATCTCTCATCGCTGCATCAGCAAAATGCCGTACCGCCGCGCGTCGCAGAACAACTCTGTCGTTTACTGCGCCTCGCCATCATTTTTGCCAGCCGTCGTCGTGATGATTTAGTACCAGATATTAAATTACAGGCCGATCATGAGCAGTTGACCTTAACGCTGCCACAAGGTTGGCTGACCCAGCATCCGCTGGGTACAGAGGTTATCGATCAGGAAAGCCAGTGGCAGAGCTATGTCCACTGGCCGCTGGAAGTGCATTAACGTGCAAGGTGCTGGATGCGATACTGACGCATCTTTTCCGGCTTCCCCGGGGAGTGATTATTTCCCTCGTTTTGCCGCCATCATCGCTTTCAGATTCGCCAGATGGCTTTGCCCTTTCTGCATCCGTTCTTCGGCGCTGACCACTTTACGCTCTTGTTCCCAAATCAGATCATCCTGCGGCAGCTCCAGCAAAAAGCGGCTCGGCTCCGGGCGCACCAGTTCGCCGTACTGACGGCGTTCTTTACACAGCGTAAAGGTCAATTCCTTCTGGGCGCGGGTGATGCCGACATAGGCCAGCCGCCGCTCCTCATCGATATTGTCTTCATCGATGCTGCTCTGGTGCGGCAAAAATCCTTCTTCCATACCGACCATGTAGACATAGGGAAACTCCAGCCCTTTCGACGCGTGCAGAGTCATCAGTTGCACCTGATCCAGCTCTTCCTCGCTTTCCCCCCGCTCCATCATGTCGCGCAGAGTAAAGCGCGTCACCACCTGGGTTAACGTCATCGGCTCATCCAGTTCGCTGCCTTCCAGCATCTCCGTCATCCAGCTAAATAACTGGTTAACGTTCTTCATGCGCATTTCGGCGGCTTTCGGGCTGGGCGATGTTTCGTACAGCCAGGATTCATAATCCATGCCGTGGATCAGATCACGCACCGCGGCAATCGGCTCCCGCTCCGCCAGACGCTGGATTTCTGCCAACCAGTGAGTGAAGCGGGTCAATGCTTCATAACCACGTCCGCTAAGCGTCTGACTCAGGCCCATATCAAAGCTGGCGGTAAACATGCTTTTATTGCGCGTCATCGCCCACTCACCCAGCTTTTTCAGCGTCGCCGGGCCAATCTCTCGCTTCGGCGTGTTGACGATACGCAGAAATGCGCTGTCATCGTCCGGGTTAGTCAGCACGCGCAGATAAGCCAGCAAATCCTTGATTTCAGGACGAGAGAAAAACGACGTACCACCAGATATTTTGTACGGGATGCGGTTTTGCATCAGGAATTTTTCAAACACCCGCGACTGATGGTTGCCGCGATAGAGAATGGCGTAATCTTTGTACTGCGTTTTATTGACGAAGTGATGCGCAATCAGTTCACCGGTGACGCGCTCGGCTTCATGTTCTTCATTATTCGCGCTTAAAACTTTTAGCTCCGCGCCGTAGCCCAGTTCGGAGAACAGACGCTTTTCAAAGACGTGCGGGTTATTGGCGATCAGAATATTCGCCGCTTTCAGAATACGCCCGGAAGAGCGGTAGTTCTGCTCGAGTTTAATCACCTTCAACGCCGGAAAATCCTGGCTTAACAGCACCAGATTTTGCGGACGTGCGCCGCGCCAGGAGTAGATCGACTGGTCATCATCACCCACCACGGTAAAGCGCGCGCGGCTGCCCACCAGCAGTTTCACCAGTTCATACTGGCTGGTGTTGGTGTCCTGATACTCATCCACCAGCAGGTAGCGAATTTTGTTCTGCCAGCGCTCACGTACTTCTTCATTGCGTTGCAGAAGTAGCGTCGGCAATAAAATCAGATCGTCGAAGTCGAGAACATTGCACGCTTTCAGGTGCGCATCATACAGTCCATAACAATGGGCAAAAATTCGATCCCGCTCGCCCTTTGCCTCTGCCGCCGCCTGCGCCGGTGTTTTGAGATCGTTCTTCCAGTTGGAGATGGTCGAAATTAGCTGTTGCAAGAGAACTTTGTCATCTTCGATCAGCCCTTCGGTCAACTCTTTAAGCAAAGCAAGCTGATCGGTATCGTCAAACAACGAGAAGTTCGCCTTCATCCCCAATGCTGCATACTCGCGTTTGATGATATCCAGCCCCAGCGTGTGGAAGGTGGAGATCATCAGCCCGCGCGCCTCTTTACGCCCCAGCGTCTGCCCGACACGCTCTTTCATCTCGCGCGCCGCCTTATTGGTAAAGGTCACCGCCGCGATATGTCGCGCCTGATAACCGCAACCGCGGATCAGATGGGCGATTTTATTGGTGATAACACGAGTTTTACCGGAACCCGCGCCCGCCAGCACCAGGCAAGGGCCGGTAACGAATTCGACAGCTTGTTGTTGGCCGGGGTTTAGACGCATAGGAAAATCGCTCAATGAAAGTCGGGAGGGGAAAATAACAGCGTGGTAGTATAGCCAGCCTCATCCTTACCACTCAAGGCACGATCATGGCAAAAACAGCAGCAGCACTGCATATCCTTGTAAAAGAAGAGAAACTGGCTCTGGATCTTCTCGAGCAGATTAAGAACGGTGCCGATTTCGGCAAGCTGGCGAAGAAACACTCCATTTGCCCGTCAGGCAAACGCGGCGGTGATTTAGGTGAATTCCGCCAGGGTCAGATGGTTCCGGCGTTCGATAAAGTGGTGTTCTCTTGTCCGGTACTGGAGCCAACCGGCCCGCTGCACACCCAGTTCGGTTACCACATCATTAAGGTGCTGTACCGTAACTAATAGCAAGGCCTTCTCCGGGAGAAGGCCTTGAACTCTGAATCGCTATTATCCCGCAACAGCAATACGTTTCATATCCGTCATATAGCCGCGCAGTTTCTTACCTACCTGCTCAATCGCATGACCGCGAATGGCTTCATTCACATCACGCAGCTGCGCGTTATCTACCGCGCCTTCCGGAATAGCTTTACCCAAATCGCCCGGTTGCAGCTCTGCCATAAACGGTTTCAGCAGCGGCACACAGGCGTAAGAGAACAGATAGTTACCGTACTCGGCGGTATCAGAGATAACCACGTTCATTTCGTACAGACGCTTACGGGCGATGGTGTTGGCAATCAGCGGCAGTTCGTGCAGTGATTCATAGTAAGCAGATTCTTCAATGATGCCGGAATCAACCATGGTTTCGAACGCCAGTTCAACGCCCGCTTTCACCATTGCGATCATCAGTACGCCTTTATCGAAGTACTCCTGCTCGCCGATTTTACCTTCATACTGCGGCGCGGTTTCAAACGCGGTTTTGCCGGTCTCTTCACGCCAGGTCAGCAGTTTCTTATCGTCGTTGGCCCAGTCCGCCATCATGCCGGAGGAGAATTCGCCAGAGATGATGTCGTCCATATGTTTCTGGAACAGCGGTGCCATGATCTCTTTCAGTTGTTCTGACAGCGCATAAGCTCGCAGTTTCGCTGGATTAGACAGACGGTCCATCATCAGGGTGATGCCGCCCTGTTTCAGCGCTTCGGTGATGGTTTCCCAACCGAACTGAATCAGTTTTTCTGCGTATGCCGGATCGGTGCCTTCTTCCACCAGCTTGTCGAAGCACAGCAGAGAGCCCGCCTGCAACATACCGCACAGGATGGTTTGCTCGCCCATCAGGTCAGATTTCACTTCCGCAACGAAGGACGATTCCAGCACGCCCGCACGGTGACCACCGGTTGCTGCCGCCCATGCTTTAGCGATCGCCATGCCTTCGCCTTTCGGATCGTTTTCCGGGTGAACGGCAATCAGCGTCGGTACGCCGAATCCACGTTTGTATTCTTCACGCACTTCGGTGCCTGGGCATTTCGGCGCAACCATCACCACGGTGATGTCTTTACGGATCTGCTCGCCCACTTCCACGATGTTGAAACCGTGCGAGTAACCCAGCGCCGCGCCGTCTTTCATCAGCGGCTGTACGGTGCGCACTACATCAGAGTGCTGCTTGTCTGGCGTCAGGTTAACAACCAGATCCGCCTGCGGGATCAGTTCTTCGTAAGTGCCAACTTTAAAACCGTTTTCGGTCGCTTTACGCCAGGATGCGCGCTTTTCGGCAATCGCTTCTTTACGCAGGGCGTAAGAGATATCCAGACCTGAATCACGCATGTTCAGGCCCTGGTTCAGACCCTGTGCGCCGCAGCCGACGATGACCACTTTTTTACCCTGAAGGTAGCTCGCGCCATCGGCGAATTCGTCGCGCCCCATAAAGCGACATTTGCCCAACTGTGCCAGCTGCTGGCGCAGGTTCAGTGTATTGAAGTAGTTAGCCATGGTGATTCCTCGTGATGTTGTGCTTCTTATTGTTCGGTTCGCGTTTGCGAGATTGAATTCACTATATGACAGGAAATTTATTGCGGAAATTGATATATTCACAACGTCACATTGCAATTTCTGCAACGTCAACATTGAGGGCTGCGCCATTGGATTTACGCGATCTGAAAACCTTCCTGCATCTGGCGGAAAGCCGTCATTTTGGCCGTAGTGCGCGGGCGATGCACGTTAGCCCGTCCACGCTTTCGCGTCAGATTCAGCGGCTGGAAGAAGATCTCGGTCAGCCGCTGTTTGTGCGCGATAACCGCACGGTAACGCTGACGGAAGCGGGCGAAGAGCTGCGCGTTTTCGCCCAGCAAACACTGTTGCAGTATCAGCAATTGCGCCACACCATCGATCAGCAAGGTCCGTCGCTCTCCGGCGAGCTGCATATCTTCTGCTCGGTCACCGCTGCCTACAGCCATCTGCCGCCGATTCTGGATCGCTTCCGCGCGGAACACCCGTCGGTGGAGATCAAACTCACTACCGGTGATGCGGCAGATGCAATGGAAAAAGTGGTCACGGGAGAAGCGGATCTGGCGATTGCGGGTAAACCGGAAACCTTGCCCGGCGCAGTGGCGTTTTCGATGCTGGAGAATCTGGCAGTAGTGCTGATTGCCCCCGCGCTACCCTGCCCGGTGCGTAATCAGGTTTCGGTAGAGAAGCCCGACTGGTCTACAGTGCCGTTTATCATGGCCGATCAAGGACCGGTACGCCGCCGTATTGAACTGTGGTTTCGACGCAATAAAATCAGCAACCCGATGATTTACGCCACGGTTGGCGGGCATGAAGCGATGGTATCGATGGTGGCGCTCGGTTGCGGCGTGGCCTTGTTGCCAGAAGTGGTGCTGGAAAACAGCCCCGAACCGGTGCGTAACCGTGTAATGATTTTAGAGCGTAGCGATGAGAAAACGCCGTTTGAGCTGGGCGTTTGTGCACAAAAAAAGCGGCTGCATGAGCCACTGATTGAAGCGTTCTGGAAGATTTTACCCAACCACAAATAACGTTGACGCGTGAGTAGGCCTGATAAGCGAAGCGCCATCAGGCATTTTTCCCTAACCCGCCAAAAAGAACCTGAACGCCGGGTTATTGGTTTCGTCGTGGCAATCGTAGCCCAGCTCATTTAGCCGGGTTTCGAAATCCGGTTCATGGTCGCCAAGTTCGAACGCCGCCAATACGCGCCCGTAGTCGGTACCGTGGCTGCGATAATGGAACAGAGAAATGTTCCAGTGCGTACCCAGCGTGTTGAGGAAGCGCAGCAGCGCGCCCGGTGATTCCGGGAATTCGAAGCTGTAGAGGCGTTCCTGCAACGGATGCGATGGACGTCCGCCGACCATATAGCGCACATGCAGCTTCGCCATTTCGTCGTCGGAGAGATCTACCACGCTGTAGCCGCCGTCGTTGAGCATCTGCAAAATTTCTTTGCGCTCTTCGAGGCCGCGGCTCAGGCGCACGCCAACAAAAATGCAGGCATTTTTGGCATCGGCAAAGCGGTAGTTGAACTCAGTGACCGAACGCCCGCCAAGTAGCTGGCAGAATTTGAGGAAGCTGCCTTTTTCTTCCGGGATGGTCACCGCCAGCAACGCTTCACGCTGTTCGCCCAGTTCGCAGCGTTCCGAGACGTAGCGCAGACCGTGGAAATTGACGTTTGCCCCCGAAAGTACATGCGCCAGTCGTTCGCCGCGAATGTTGTGCTGGGCGATATATTTTTTCATTCCCGCCAGCGCCAACGCGCCAGACGGCTCCGCCACCGCGCGCACATCTTCGAACAGGTCTTTCATCGCCGCACAGATAGCATCGCTATCGACGGTGATGATGTCGTCGAGATACTCCTGGCACAAACGGAAGGTTTCATCGCCGATGCGTTTTACCGCAACACCTTCAGCAAACAGCCCTACGCGCGGCAAATCAACCGGATGACCGGCATCCAGCGCCGCTTTCAGGCAGGCGGAGTCTTCCGCTTCCACGGCGATCACTTTGATTTGCGGCATCAGCTGTTTGATCAGCACTGCTACACCCGCCGCCAGGCCGCCGCCGCCGACCGGTACAAATACGCGATCAAGATGGGCGTCCTGCTGGAGCAGTTCCAGCGCCAGCGTGCCTTGCCCGGCGATCACCATCGGATGATCGAACGGCGGTACCCAGGTGAAGCCCTGCTGCTGCGACAGTTCAATTGCTTTGGCTTTCGCTTCATCAAAGTTTGCGCCGTGAAGCAGCACTTCGCCACCGAAGCCGCGCACCGCATCGACTTTGATGTCGGCGGTGGCGGTTGGCATGACGATCAGCGCCTTCACACCTAACCGTGCGGAAGAAAACGCCACGCCCTGCGCGTGGTTACCCGCCGAGGCGGTGATCACGCCATGCGCTTTCTGTTCTTCCGTCAGGCCCGCCATCATGGCGTATGCGCCGCGCAGCTTAAAGCTGTGCACTGGCTGGCGATCTTCGCGCTTCACTAGAATGACGTTATCAAGACGCGACGAGAGCTTTTCCATTTTTTGTAGCGGCGTGACCTGCGCCGCCTCGTAGACCGGTGCGCGTAGCACCGCTCTTAAATATTCGGCACCTTCCGGGGCGCCGGAGAGGGGTTGTGAGTCAGCCATTATTAACCCCCCAGTTTCGATTTATCGCGCACCGCGCCTTTGTCGGCGCTGGTTGCCAGGCTGGCATAAGCGCGCAGGGCAAAGGAAACCTGGCGTTCACGGTTTTTCGGCGTCCAGGCTTTGTCGCCACGGGCTTCCTGCGCTTCACGACGCGCCGCCAGTTCGGCATCGCTTACCTGCAACTGAATGCCACGGTTCGGAATGTCGATAGCGATAAGATCGCCGTCTTCAATCAGGCCAATGCTGCCGCCGCTTGCCGCTTCCGGCGAGACGTGGCCGATGGAGAGACCGGAAGTCCCGCCGGAGAAACGGCCATCGGTGATCAGCGCACAGGCTTTGCCGAGGCCCATCGATTTCAGGAAGGTGGTCGGATAGAGCATCTCCTGCATACCCGGCCCGCCTTTCGGACCTTCGTAGCGGATCACCACAACATCGCCCGCGACAACTTTGCCGCCGAGAATCGCTTCTACCGCGTCGTCCTGGCTTTCGTATACTTTCGCCGGGCCGATGAATTTGAGGATGCTGTCATCCACGCCTGCGGTTTTAACGATGCAGCCGTTTTCTGCGAAATTACCGTAGAGCACCGCCAGACCACCGTCTTTGCTGTAGGCGTGTTCCAGCGAGCGGATACAGCCGTTTGCGCGATCGTCATCGAGAGAATCCCAACGGCAATCCTGCGAGAATGCCTGTGTAGTACGAATGCCCGCTGGGCCAGCGCGGAACATATTTTTTACCGCGTCATCCTGGGTCAGCATAACGTCGTATTGTTCCAGCGTTTGCGGCAACGTCAGGCCAAGTACGTTTTTCACATCACGGTTCAGTAATCCCGCGCGATCCAGTTCGCCGAGAATGCCGATAACCCCACCAGCCCGGTGAACATCTTCCATATGGTATTTTTGGGTACTCGGCGCAACTTTGCATAACTGCGGGACTTTACGCGAAAGCTTGTCGATATCACTCATGGTGAAGTCGATTTCCGCTTCCTGCGCCGCCGCCAGCAGGTGGAGAACGGTGTTGGTAGAGCCGCCCATCGCGATATCCAGCGTCATGGCATTTTCAAACGCCGCTTTGCTGGCGATGTTACGCGGCAGGGCGCTTTCATCATCCTGCTCGTAGTAACGTTTGGTCAGCTCAACAATGCGTTTACCAGCGTTGAGGAACAGTTGCTTACGGTCGGCGTGGGTTGCCAGCAGCGAGCCATTACCCGGCTGCGACAGGCCCAGCGCTTCGGTCAGGCAATTCATCGAGTTAGCGGTGAACATCCCGGAGCAGGAACCGCAGGTTGGGCAAGCGGAACGTTCAACCTGATCGCTCTGGGAGTCAGAGACTTTCGGGTCTGCGCCCTGGATCATCGCATCAACCAGATCGAGCTTGATGATCTGATCGGACAGTTTGGTTTTCCCGGCCTCCATCGGGCCGCCGGAAACAAAGATCACCGGAATATTCAGGCGCAGGGAAGCCATCAGCATCCCCGGGGTGATTTTGTCACAGTTAGAGATGCAGACCATGGCGTCGGCGCAGTGGGCGTTGACCATATACTCAACGGAATCAGCGATCAGTTCGCGAGATGGCAGTGAATAAAGCATCCCCCCGTGGCCCATGGCAATCCCATCATCCACCGCAATGGTGTTGAACTCTTTGGCAACGCCGCCAGCCGCTTCAATTTGTTCGGCGACCAGTTTACCGAGATCGCGCAGATGGACGTGACCCGGTACAAATTGGGTGAACGAGTTCACAACCGCGATAATCGGCTTACCGAAATCGGCGTCGGTCATTCCGGTGGCGCGCCACAGCGCACGAGCACCCGCCATATTACGACCATGAGTGGTGGTGGCGGAACGGTACTTAGGCATACTTTATTTACTCCCAGTGTCTGTCTCGTAAATGGGACGGTGCGTGCCGTCCCATTTTTTGTATTTATTGATTAACTTGATCTAACCAGCCCCATTTATCTTCGGTTTCGCCAGTGAAGAGGCCGAAGAAGGCTTGCTGGATGCGTTTGGTAACCGGGCCGCAACGGCCTTCACCTACCTGAATACCGTCTACGCTGCGCACTGGCGTGATTTCTGCCGCTGTCCCAGACATAAACACTTCATCCGCCAGGTACAGTGATTCGCGCGACAGCACCTGCTCACGCACTTCAATTCCCAGCTCTTTCGCCAGTTTGATGATGGCATCACGGGTAATCCCCGGCAGCGCGGAGGAGGTAAACGGTGGGGTGAACAGCACACCGTCTTTCACTTCAAACAGGTTTTCGCCTGCGCCTTCAGAGATGTAACCATTCACATCCAACGCGATACCTTCCTGATAACCGTGGCGGCGCGCTTCGCTACCCACCAGCAGGGAAGAGAGGTAGTTACCACCGGCTTTTGCCGCGGTTGGGATGGTGTTTGGTGCTGCGCGGTTCCAGGAGGAAACCATCGCATCGATCCCCTGCTCCAGCGCTTCTGCGCCCAGATACGCTCCCCACGGGAAAGCAGCGATAATCACATCGGTTGAGTATCCCGCTGGCGGGTTTACGCCCATGCCAACATCACCGACGAAGATCAGCGGACGGATATAGGCGCTGGTGAGATTGTTTTTGCGGATCACGTCACGACAAGCTTCCATCAGCTCATCAATACTCTGCGAAACCGGGAAGCGATAGATTTTGGCGGAGTCATGCAGACGCTGCATATGCTCACGATGGCGGAATACAACCGGTCCTTTGTGCGAGTCGTAGCAACGGATGCCTTCAAAAACCGAGGTGCCATAGTGCAGCGCGTGCGACATCACATGCACCTTCGCGTCTTCCCAGCGAACCATCTCCCCATTGAACCAAATGTAATCAGCTTTCTTCGTGGTCATTTTTATATTCCTTTTGCGCTCAGGCGCGGATTTGTTGTGATGTGGTTGTGCTCTGGCAGATGGCAACGTGTGCGACGTCCACCAGTTTATTTAACTGACTAAACAGTAAGTCGACCGACCGTGGGCTGGCAACGGTCAATTCGATATTTATATTTTGTGCATCGCTGGCGGCGGCCATATTCATTGAGCAGACGTGGAAACCACGATGACGCACCACGCGTAAAACACGTTCTAAGGTTTCCGGATTGAAGCGAGCCGATACATTGACCTGATGTTGCATCATGATAATTTCTCCAACATTTCTGAATTACTGGCACCAGGCGGCACCAGCGGCCAGACGTTCTCAAGTTCGTCGATTGAGACATGAAGCAGGTATGGCCCATCACTGTTCAGCATGGTGTCGAGTGCCGCTTCAACCTGGTCTTTACGGGTGATGTGTTGGCCAGGGATGCCGAAGGCGCTGGCTAACATGAGGAAATCGGGATTATCGGTAAGGGTGGTTTCGCTATATCGTTCCTGGAAAAACAGTTGCTGCCATTGTCGAACCATCCCTAACCGTTGGTTATCGAGTAAGACGATTTTCAACGGTAACTGCTTGCGTTTTACGGTGCCCAGCTCTTGCACATTCATCATGAAAGAGCCGTCACCGGAGATACAGACGACGGTATCGTTCGGTCGTGCGACTTGCGCGCCAACCGCTGCCGGTAAACCGAATCCCATAGTGCCTAAGCCGCTGGAGGTGATGAAATTTTCCGGGCGAGAGTGGGCGATGTGCTGCGCAGCCCACATCTGATGCTGCCCCACATCTGTGGTCACAACGCAATCTACAGGTTTACGATCCGACAGTTGTTTTAGCAACAACGGCGCGTAGATAGCATCACCGGGATGGTCGTAACGCCAGGCATGTTCATCACGCAGCTGCGCGCAGTATTGCTGCCAGTCATTGATATTTAACGGCTGCTGTAATGCTGGTAACAGAGCATTTAAATCACCCTGTAATGCCACATGCACCTGACGCAGCTTGTTCATTTCTGCCGGGTCGATATCCATATGGATAACACTGGCGTGCGGTGCGAAGGTGTTCAGCTTGCCGGTCACCCGGTCATCAAAACGTGCGCCCACGGCGATCAGCAAATCGCACTCCTGCACCGCGAAGTTTGCCGCTTTGGTGCCGTGCATCCCCAGCATCCCCAGATAGTACGGATAATCCGCTTCAACTGCACCCAGCCCTTTCAGCGTGCAGGTGACAGGCATTTTTATGGCAGCGAGAAATTCACGTAAAGCAGGAACTGCCTGCGCCATACCCACGCCACCCCCAACGTACAGCATCGGTTTTTGCGCTTTTGCCAGCATCTGGCGCGCTTGCTCGACTTCGGCATGTGGGAAAGTCACTTCGTTTTCAACGGTGGTGAACCACGGTTCCAGATCGCCGCTGGCTAACTGGATATCTTTTGGGATATCGACCAGAACCGGACCAGGACGACCTGAGCTGGCAACTTCGAATGCTTCAGCCATGATGCGCGGCAACTCTTCCAGCGACTGTACCAGGAAGCTGTGTTTGGTACAGGCTAATGACAATCCCAGGACATCCACTTCCTGAAATGCGTCGGTACCGATGAACGGTGCGGACACCTGACCGGTGATGGCAACGACAGGGATGGAATCTAACAGCGCGTCCGCAAGCCCGGTTATCAGGTTGGTTGCGCCCGGACCAGACGTGGCGATACATACGCCAGTTTTGCCAGTAGCACGGGCATAGCCGATAGCCGCCATTGCCGCTCCCTGCTCATGTCGGCACAGCAAGTGCTCCACGCCGCCGTCATACAATGCATCGTAAACCGGCATAATTGCGCCACCCGGATAACCGAAAACGGTATTCACACCCTGTGCCCGCAACGCATGTACCACCCACTGTGCGCCATTCATAGTTAGTTCCCCGTCCTGAATCTTGAGAAACAGAATTTTGTGCTGTTATTCATTGTCTGCTCCTCGGTTATGTTTTTAAGGTCAAAAAAAACCCCCGGACCTTTCGGTGCGGGGGTCTTAGTTCGTTAAGGCTTGATCTCTAAGCCTTTCCTCGTCCAAGTGCAGCCCCGCACGGTGGGATAATAATCACCACCACGCTAATCACGACCAGGCTAATCACTCGTAGAAGGGCTGTCATTTTGTCTTTTCTTGCATCTTGTTCGAAGGAATGCCTAAAGAGTTACCATAGATTTTGCGAATGGCACAAGATATTTTTTAATCACGTTTTGTTGTATTCCCAATCATTTCGATAAAAAGCATTGTTTTTTATATAAAAAAAGGTGAGTGAAAAAAATTCAATTTCCGTATATTTCTTGCCCTCACTCAGAGGCTAATTTTTTTACTTCTCATTTTTGCGAGAGTTATTCCATCACTCATACAACTCAGATCACGTTGCATAAATAAACGGGAATCAGCCGCTAATTAACGCAATTTGGCAGACTACAGCAGTGATCTCTTATGCACATAATGGTGGCTCAAGGAGGGCTTATGTCACTGTCAATTGTTCATACTCGTGCGGCTCTGGGGGTAAACGCTCCCCCGATCACTGTTGAGGTTCATATCAGTAAAGGTCTACCAGGATTAACGATGGTGGGCTTACCAGAAACAACGGTAAAAGAAGCACGCGATCGCGTGCGCAGCGCCATTATCAATAGCGGATATGAATATCCGGCAAAAAAAATCACCATTAACCTTGCACCAGCCGACCTGCCGAAAGAAGGAGGGCGATATGATTTACCTATCGCTGTTGCTTTGCTGGCAGCCTCTGAACAGCTTACAGCCAATAAGTTGCATGAATATGAATTAGTCGGGGAACTGGCGCTTACAGGCGCTCTGCGCGGCGTTCCTGGCGCAATCTCCAGTGCAACTGAAGCCATTAAGTCGGGCAGAAAAATTATCGTCGCGAAAGATAACGAAGATGAAGTGGGGCTAATTAACGGTGAAGGATGCCTGATAGCCGATCATCTGCAGGCTGTCTGTGCGTTTCTGGAAGGTAAGCATGCTCTCGAACGCCCGTCACCAACTGATGTTGCATCCCGGATATTACAACATGATCTCAGTGATGTTGTCGGTCAGGAGCAAGGAAAGCGAGGGCTGGAAATTACCGCCGCAGGGGGCCACAACCTTTTACTGATTGGGCCACCAGGAACAGGTAAAACAATGCTCGCCAGCCGTATTAATGGCTTATTGCCAGATTTAAGTAATGAAGAAGCTCTGGAAAGTGCCGCAATATTAAGCCTGGTGAGTGCCGAGTCAGTGCAAAAACAATGGCGGCAGCGCCCGTTCCGCTCACCGCATCACAGTGCGTCGTTAACTGCGATGGTGGGCGGTGGTGCAATTCCAGGGCCAGGTGAAATTTCGCTGGCGCATAACGGCGTGCTTTTTCTGGATGAGCTACCTGAATTTGAACGGCGTACATTGGATGCCTTGCGGGAACCCATTGAGTCTGGACAGATCCATCTTTCACGCACGCGGGCCAAAATAACCTATCCGGCCCGTTTCCAGCTTGTCGCGGCGATGAATCCCAGCCCTACCGGACATTATCAGGGAAACCATAACCGCTGCACACCAGAACAAACATTACGTTATCTCAACCGGCTCTCGGGGCCCTTTCTCGACCGCTTTGACCTCTCACTGGAGATCCCACTACCGCCCCCCGGCATTTTGAGTAAAACGGTAGTGCCGGGAGAAAGCAGCGCCACCGTTAAACAACGTGTAATGGCCGCCAGAGAGCGCCAATTTAAGCGGCAGAATAAACTGAATGCCTGGCTGGATAGCCCGGAAATACGCCAATTCTGCAAGCTTGAGAGCGCAGATGCGCAGTGGCTGGAAGAAACGCTGATCCATCTGGGATTATCGATTCGTGCCTGGCAGCGGTTACTGAAAGTTGCACGAACCATTGCTGATATTGATCAATCTGACATTATCACACGGCAGCATTTGCAGGAGGCAGTTAGCTATCGTGCGATTGACCGCTTGCTCATCCATTTGCAAAAACTGCTGACATAAAAAAAGGGCATTTCGCCCTTTTTATTAATCGTCGGAATCGGTGTAGTCTTCAGCTCCTTCAACCTGCGGTTTACCGCCGGAAAGGGTATGAAAACGTTTTGGACGCTTAATACGCGTCATATACTTGGACCACACGCGTTCTGCTTCTGTCACTGGCTCACGTTCGCCACGGCATACTGCTACGAAGAGTTTCTCTTCCTCGGTAACCGGCTCGCGTTTGCCGAGATCCAGCTCATTGAAGGCATAACCATGACGTTCAAGCAGTTGTGCCTCTTTGATGGTGAAATCACCATGACGAGAGAATCCACGTGGATAATGTTTATTGTCGAAATATCGATTAGTCGTCGTAAAGCTTTCCGCCATCCTGCACGCTCCTAATTCTTTGACCGAGCTAGTTATGGCGCGGAGTATTAGTTACGCTTGACAGAGTGTAAAACAAAACATTTAAATCATAACGACAAATAATTTTGCGGAGAGCACTGTGGATACGGAATTGTTAAAAACTTTCCTGGAAGTTAGCCGAACGCGTCACTTTGGTCGAGCTGCTGAATCGCTCTATCTGACCCAATCAGCCGTGAGCTTTCGAATCAGACAACTGGAAAATCAACTGGGTGTGAATCTTTTCACCCGCCACAGAAACAATATCCGTTTAACCGCTGCCGGAGAAAAGCTTCTGCCTTATGCAGAAACGCTAATGAGCACCTGGCAGGCCGCCCGCAAGGAGGTGGCGCATACCTCACGACATAATGAGTTTTCTATTGGTGCCAGCGCCTCGCTGTGGGAGTGTATGCTTAATCAGTGGCTGGGGCGCTTGTATCAGAATCAGGATGCCCACACAGGCCTGCAATTTGAAGCGCGGATTGCCCAACGACAGTCTCTGGTAAAACAGCTACATGAACGTCAACTTGATCTTCTTATTACCACTGAAGCGCCCAAAATGGACGAATTTAGTAGCCAGTTATTGGGACATTTCACTTTAGCGCTCTATGCCAGCGCCCCCTCTAAGTTAAAGGGTGATCTTAACTATCTGCGTCTGGAATGGGGACCGGATTTTCAACAGCATGAGGCAGGTTTGATCGGTGCTGATGAAGTTCCTATCCTGACAACCAGTTCTGCTGAACTGGCACAACAACAGATTGAAATGCTTAATGGCTGCACCTGGCTACCGGTAAGTTGGGCGCGCAAAAAAGGCGGTTTGCATACTGTGGTCGACAGTACAACACTTTCACGGCCGCTCTATGCCATATGGCTGCAAAATAGCGACAAACACGCGCTGATTCGAGATCTATTAAAAATTAACGTACTGGATGAAGTGTATTAATCTGAATGGCTGGCAAGGACGCCGGTGGAAGGATTTACTTCGGAGAGGGTTATTTTAGATAAAAAAAATCCTTAGCTTTCGCTAAGGATGATTTCTGGCAGGGGCGGAGAGACTCGAACTCCCAACACCCGGTTTTGGAGACCGGTGCTCTACCAATTGAACTACGCCCCTAATTAGGGTGGCGGAACGGACGGGACTC
>NZ_RHJJ01000008.1:0-182414 GCF_004212225.1 Escherichia sp. E14V7 | reverse complement strand
GGCCGCTCGGGAACCCCACCACGGGGTAATGCTTTTTACTGGCCTGCTCCATCACTGGGAAGCGGGGCGTATCATATCAAATGACACGCCGCTGTAAAGAGTTACGTTGAGAAAAATGAACTGGTTGCGTAATTTTCATCCGTAACGGATTAAAGCCAACCAGTTCTATTTTGCCAGCGATTAAAGAATAATCGTCCGGTTACCGTAAACAAATACACGCTGTGCCAAAACCTGGTAAAGCGCGCGGCTTAATACGTTTTTCTCAACATCACGACCTGCACGCATCATGTCTTCGGCAGTGTAAGTGTGATCCACATGAATGACATCCTGCATGATGATTGGACCTTCATCCAGATTGTCATTTACATAGTGTGCTGTTGCGCCAATAATCTTCACGCCGCGTTCATAAGCCTGATGATAGGGACGTGCGCCGATAAACGCTGGCAGGAATGAATGGTGAATGTTGATAATTTTGTTCGGGAAGCGCGCCACGAACTCCGGCGTCAGCACGCGCATATATTTCGCCAGCACCACATAATCAGGTTGATGCGCTTCAATGGCATCCGCCATCTTCTGATCGTGCTCGTTGCGGCTTAACCCTTCATGGCTCACCAATTCAAACGGAATATCAAAACGTTCCACCAGAGAACGTAAAGTCTCGTGGTTACCAATAACCGCAGCGATTTCAACATCCAGTCCACCGTAGTTGGCTTTCATCAGCAAATCGCCCAGGCAATGCGCTTCTTTGGTCACCAGAATGACTATGCGGCGGCGACCTGCGGGATTCAGTTCACGCACCGAACCTTCTGGCAAAGCGCTATCGAGATCCGCCAACAGGGTGGAATCATTAAAAATACCCTCCAGTTCCGTGCGCATAAAAAAGCGCCCGGTACGGTGATCAACAAATTCATTGTTCTGCACGATATTTAACTCGTGCTTATAGCAAATATTGGTAATGCGCGCGATAAGACCCTTTTGGTCCGGACAAATAGTACGCAGAACTTTACGTTGGAGTGAATGCATTGCTGGAAAAACCTTGTTGAGAGTGTTTGCTAAACCGTACCGTCAACCATTACTGGCCGCAGCACTTTTTAAATTTTTTACCTGAACCACAAGGGCAGGGATCGTTGCGACCAAACTGCGGACGTGTACCATCAATATAGTACCATTGACCGTTTTCTTTCAAAAATCGCGAACGCTCAATAATTGCCCCGGATTTACCCTTCTCAGTAAAACGAGCGACAAAACTGACATAACCTACGTCGTCACCTTCATGATATGAACGTTCAAATACGGTCAAACCTAACCATTCGGTATGTGCAAATCCGGCAATTAATTCAGCACGTAACACAGAGGCGCCACAGGATGGATGCCAGGTTTTAATTAAATAATCTGCGTCGTGCATCACAAAAGCGCAGTAACGCGAACGCATAAGACGTTCGGGATCTGGTGCAACCTTTTCACCAGACACATAAGGGTGGCAACATAGGCTATACTCGACAGCACTACCACAGGGACAAAGCTTAGACACAAATAATCTCCCTGGAAACAATAACGGCGTTTTAACCGCCGGAGTAGCACTATGTTAACCGAGCGGTAGCGATGTGGCTACGGCTGCATTCCAGGGGACGCTTTCAGGAACAATGAGAAAAGTAAAAATAGGGCTGGCACTGGGATCCGGTGCTGCACGAGGATGGTCGCATATTGGCGTCATTAACGCGCTTAAAAAAATGGGCATTGAAATTGATATCGTCGCAGGATGTTCAATTGGTTCGCTGGTAGGCGCAGCCTATGCCTGTGATCGATTATCTGCGCTGGAAGAGTGGGTTACCTCTTTTAGCTATTGGGATGTTTTACGACTGATGGACCTCTCCTGGCAGCGCGGTGGGCTGCTGCGCGGCGAGCGTGTGTTCAATCGGTATCGTGAAATAATGCCAGAAACAGAAATCGAGAATTGTTCACGCCGCTTCGCTGCAGTCGCCACCAATCTAAGCACAGGGCGCGAATTATGGTTTACCGAAGGTGATCTCCATCTCGCTATTCGTGCATCCTGCAGTATTCCTGGCTTGATGGCACCGGTCGCGCATAACGGCTACTGGCTTGTTGATGGCGCAGTCGTTAATCCCATTCCTATCTCTCTTACTCGTGCGTTGGGCGCAGATATCGTAATTGCGGTTGATCTCCAGCACGACGCTCACTTAATGCAGCAAGATCTTCTTTCATTTAATGTCAGTGCTGAAAATGGCGAGAGTGAAGATGATCTACCCTGGCATGCGCGGCTGAAAGAGCGGCTAAGTAGTATTACTGCGCGTCGAGGCGTCACGGCACCGACAGCAACAGAGATTATGACGACCTCTATTCAGGTATTGGAAAACCGCCTTAAAAGAAACCGTATGGCAGGGGACCCGCCTGATATTCTGATTCAACCCGTTTGCCCACAGATTTCCACGCTCGATTTTCATCGTGCGCAGGCTGCCATTTCGGCAGGACAATTGGCGGTTGAGAAGAAAATGGATGAGCTTTTACCGCTAGTTCGAACTAACGTTTTGACCTGATTTTTTATCTACACTTAAGTTAATTCTGACAGGCACTGATGGCAATAGCATGCCACTATTGAATAAAGCCAGTCAGGGGAGAGAACATGACGCAGCCATTGGTCGGAAAACAGATTCTCATAGTTGAAGATGAGGCGGTATTTCGCTCGCTTCTGGATTCGTGGTTTTCCTCATTGGGAGCGACAACGGTACTGGCGGCTGATGGGGTGGATGCCCTTGAGCTACTGGGCGGTTTCACACCCGATCTAATGATATGTGATATTGCAATGCCGAGAATGAACGGCCTGAAACTATTGGAACATATTCGCAACCGGGGTGACCAAACGCCTGTCCTGGTGATTTCCGCTACGGAAAACATGGCAGATATCGCGAAAGCGTTACGTCTGGGCGTGGAAGATGTTTTGTTAAAACCAGTTAAAGATCTCAACCGTCTGCGCGAGATGGTTTTTGCGTGTCTCTATCCCAGCATGTTTAATTCGCGTGTAGAGGAAGAAGAACGGCTTTTTCGCGACTGGGATGCGATGGTGGATAATCCCACCGCGGCTGCTAAATTATTGCAAGAATTACAACCTCCGGTTCAGCAGGTGATTTCCCATTGCCGGGTTAATTATCGCCAACTGGTGGCCGTTGATAAACCGGGGCTGGTGCTTGATATTGCAGCTCTTTCGGAAAACGATCTGGCTTTTTATTGTCTCGATGTAACTCGCGCCGGACATAATGGTGTCCTTGCCGCTTTGTTATTACGCGCGCTGTTTAATGGGTTATTACAGGAACAGATTGCCCACCAAAATCAGCGTTTGCCAGAGTTGGGTGCGTTATTGAAGCAGGTAAATCATTTACTGCGGCAGGCCAATCTGCCTGGTCAGTTCCCGCTATTAGTCGGCTATTATCATCGTGAATTAAAAAATCTCATTTTGGTTTCCGCTGGTCTGAATGCAACGTTAAATGCTGGTGAACACCAGATTCAAATCAGTAATGGCGTTCCGTTAGGAACATTAGGCAACGCCTATTTGAATCAATTGAGCCAGCGATGTGATGCCTGGCAATGTCAAATTTGGGGAACAGGTGGAAGACTGCGCTTGATGTTGTCTGCGGAATGAGCAAACGATTATATGGGATAAAATTGCATTACGCGCTGGTGTCGGCTGGTGGTACTATCGTCGCCATTCGTTTAAGTAATTGTCTTAATTATGTTAACTCGCCTCCTTTTCAGAACCAGGCCTCGTCAGGGTACTGATATACTGGGATGCGACACAGAAATATGAACACGTTCAATACACGAACAGTCCAGGAGAATTTAAATGGCTGCCATTAATACGAAAGTCAAAAAAGCCGTTATCCCCGTTGCGGGATTAGGAACCAGGATGTTGCCGGCGACGAAAGCTATCCCGAAAGAGATGCTGCCGCTTGTCGATAAGCCATTAATTCAATACGTCGTGAATGAATGTATTGCGGCTGGCATTACTGAAATTGTGCTGGTCACTCACTCATCTAAAAACTCTATTGAAAACCATTTCGATACCAGTTTTGAACTGGAAGCAATGCTGGAAAAACGTGTAAAACGCCAGTTGCTTGATGAAGTGCAGTCCATTTGTCCACCACACGTGACTATTATGCAAGTTCGTCAAGGGCTGGCGAAAGGTTTGGGACACGCAGTATTGTGTGCCCATCCGGTAGTTGGTGATGAACCTGTGGCTGTTATTTTGCCTGACGTTATTCTGGATGAATATGAATCCGATTTATCGCAGGATAACCTTGCAGAGATGATTCGTCGCTTTGATGAAACTGGCCACAGCCAGATAATGGTGGAGCCTGTTGCTGATGTGACGGCATATGGTGTTGTGGATTGCAAAGGTGTGGATTTAGCGCCTGGCGAAAGTGTACCGATGGTCGGTGTGGTAGAAAAACCGAAAGCAGATGTAGCGCCGTCTAATCTTGCTATTGTCGGCCGTTATGTTCTCAGTGCTGATATTTGGCCGCTGCTGGCAAAAACCCCTCCGGGAGCAGGTGATGAAATTCAGCTCACCGATGCGATTGATATGCTGATCGAAAAAGAAACGGTTGAAGCCTATCATATGAAAGGGAAGAGCCATGACTGCGGTAATAAATTAGGTTACATGCAGGCCTTCGTTGAATACGGTATTCGTCACAACACTCTGGGTACTGA
Source organism: Escherichia sp. E14V7 (assembly GCF_004212225.1). Lineage (NCBI taxonomy): Bacteria > Pseudomonadati > Pseudomonadota > Gammaproteobacteria > Enterobacterales > Enterobacteriaceae > Escherichia > Escherichia sp. E14V7. The sequence continues at coordinate 177,692 of NZ_RHJJ01000008.1, read as the reverse complement.
ATTTAAAGCCTGGCTTGAAGAAGAGATAGGCATTAAGAAGTAACATCTATCACGATGTTTTCTACGAAACGGCATTGAGTGATCAATGCCGTTTTTTTATAGCGTATTCTTATCAGAGAGTCTTAAAACGGACAATAAAAAATCCCGCCAATGGCGGGATTTTAAGCAAACAGAATCAAGAAAAGATTATTGCTTGATCAGGAAATCGTCGAGGGATTTACCTTGCTCATCCATTGCTTTTTTGATTACAGCTGGAGTACGGCCCTGGCCAGTCCAGGTTTTGGTTTCGCCGTTTTCGTCAACGTAGCTATATTTAGCCGGACGCTGTGCGCGTTTAGCTTTGGTGCCAGATTTAACAGCAGCAATGCTATTCAGCAGTTCGTTCGGGTCAATACCGTCAGCGATCAACATTTCACGATATTGCTGCAGTTTACGAGTACGCTCTTCAACTTCAGCAGCAGCTGCGCTTTCTTCTTCGCGACGTTCGTTAACAACAACTTCTAATTTTTCCAGCATTTCTTCCAGCGTTTCAAGTGTACATTCTCTTGCCTGCGCACGAAGAGTACGGATGTTGTTCAGAATTTTAAGTGCTTCGCTCATTGTAGTAATCTCAAACTTATATTGGGGTGGTTTGTTGAGGTAATAATAGAGCCTTAAATTCAGTTGTGCAATAGCCAGGAATGTAAGGAATTCAAAAATGTTCTTTATTTCGTACCGACAATAAATATCTTTTCATAAAATTAGCCAGAAATGACGTGGCATATAGCCCTATTTACATCGATGCTTTCGCATCACTTAAGGTTAAAACTTCCTGATTCATGTCACATTTTATGTGGAGATTAACATGCGCTGGAGCCTTTTCACTCTTGGGTATTAGCCCTGTTTATGAAAATCCCCTATTAAGCGAATGATGAAAAGTAGAACAGTCGCAATAAGTGCAAGGACTTCGTATTGCTCTTTCCTGGAGGCCAACAGGGGTTATTACGTGCGCAACAGGTTAAAGATTGTGAATAGTTACCAAGAGTCATTTACGCGTTTATAACAAGCAAGGCCGTGGTAAAGATAGCTCTGAAGGATTATGCCAGCCATTCGTAATGGATGACGAATATACTACTTCTGTGCGCACTGTTACGCTGTAAAACTGACGAATTATGATAAACTCCTGCCAACTTTATTTCATATCATTGAGGGCCTGTGGCTGATGGCGCAGCTATATTTCTACTATTCCGCAATGAATGCGGGTAAGTCTACGGCATTGTTGCAATCTTCATACAATTACCAGGAACGCGGTATGCGCACTGTCGTATATACGGCGGAAATTGATGATCGTTTCGGGGCAGGGAAAGTCAGCTCGCGTATAGGTTTGTCATCACCTGCAAAATTATTTAACCAAAATTCATCATTATTTGATGAGATTCGTGCGGAACACGAACAGCAGACAATTCATTGCGTACTTGTTGATGAATGCCAGTTTTTAACCAGACAACAAGTATATGAATTATCGGAGGTTGTCGATCAACTCGATATACCCGTACTTTGTTATGGTTTGCGTACCGATTTTCGCGGTGAATTGTTTGTTGGTAGCCAATACTTACTGGCATGGTCAGACAAACTGGTCGAATTAAAAACTATTTGTTTTTGTGGCCGCAAAGCAAGCATGGTGCTACGTCTTGATCTGGCGGGTAGACCTTATAACGAAGGTGAACAGGTGGTTATTGGTGGTAATGAGCGTTACGTCTCGGTTTGCCGTAAACACTATAAAGAAGCGTTAGAGATCGGCTCTTTGACGGCGATTCAGGACAATCATCGGCACGACTAATAAATTTTTCTTTACTGACAGGGTGAATAGGGCGCTTTTCTCCTGTCAGTCCGTTTTACTAACTTCTTCCGAGTCATCATTCTTTCTCTATTCTTAATCATCACTCAACGTACCACAGAACGATTTTAGTGCGTCGATGCCTCATTACCTACGAGGTAGAGTTATTTGTCGACAATCTCGCTTTGTGCTCGTTTTCCGACAATACAAACATGATGAATTAATACAGCTGGATTATTTGACTTTACATAGCCGTTCTTTGTCTGAAACAAAAAAACGGCCCCGAATGGGACCGTTTATGATGTTATACAGAGCTACCGATTAAGCGGATTTTTTCGCTTTTTTCTCTGCTTTAGCCGGAGCTGCTTCTTTAGCAACGGTTGCGCCTTCTACGTAATCACGACCGTAGTAGGTGTCCAGCAGGATCTGTTTCAGCTCGGAGATCAGCGGATAACGCGGGTTAGCGCCGGTGCACTGGTCATCGAATGCATCTTCAGACAGTTTATCAACGTTTGCCAGGAAGTCTGCTTCCTGAACGCCAGCTTCACGGATAGATTTAGGAATACCCAGTTCAGCTTTCAGCGTTTCCAGCCATGCCAGCAGTTTCTCGATCTTAGCAGCAGTACGGTCGCCCGGAGCGCTCAGACCCAGATGGTCTGCAATTTCAGCATAACGACGACGTGCTTGTGGACGGTCGTACTGGCTGAATGCAGTCTGCTTGGTCGGGTTGTCATTCGCGTTGTAGCGGATAACGTTACAAATCAGCAGGGCGTTTGCCAGACCATGCGGAATGTGGAACTGAGAGCCCAGTTTATGTGCCATTGAGTGACATACACCCAGGAAGGCGTTAGCAAACGCGATACCTGCGATAGTTGCCGCACTGTGAACACGTTCACGCGCTACCGGGTTTTTAGACCCTTCGTGGTAGGACGCTGGCAGATATTCTTTCAGCAGTTTCAGCGCCTGCAGAGCCTGACCATCAGAGAACTCAGAAGCCAGTACAGAAACATATGCTTCCATGGCGTGAGTTACTGCGTCCAGACCACCGAAAGCACACAGGGACTTCGGCATATCCATAACCAGGTTGGCGTCAACAATCGCCATATCCGGGGTCAGAGCATAGTCTGCCAGCGGATATTTTTGGCCAGTTGCGTCATCGGTTACAACCGCGAACGGTGTAACTTCAGAACCGGTACCGGAAGTTGTGGTGACTGCGATCATTTTCGCTTTCACGCCCATTTTCGGGAACTTGTAGATACGTTTACGGATGTCCATAAAGCGCAGCGCCAGTTCTTCGAAATGAGTTTCTGGATGTTCGTACATAACCCACATGATTTTCGCAGCATCCATCGGGGAACCACCACCCAGCGCGATAATCACGTCTGGTTTGAAGGAGTTCGCCAGTTCTGCACCTTTACGAACAATGCTCAGAGTCGGGTCAGCTTCAACTTCGAAGAACACTTCAGTTTCTACGCCAGCTGCTTTCAGTACAGAAGTGATCTGGTCAGCATAGCCGTTGTTGAACAGGAAGCGGTCAGTCACGATGAGCGCACGTTTGTGGCCATCAGTAATCACTTCATCCAGCGCGATTGGCAGAGAGCCACGGCGGAAGTAGATAGATTTCGGAAGTTTGTGCCACAACATGTTTTCAGCTCGCTTAGCAACGGTTTTCTTGTTGATCAGGTGTTTCGGACCAACGTTTTCAGAGATGGAGTTACCACCCCAGGAACCACAACCCAGAGTCAGGGAAGGCGCGAGTTTGAAGTTGTACAGGTCACCGATACCGCCCTGAGAAGCCGGGGTATTGATCAGGATACGGGCAGTTTTCATTTTCTGACCGAAGTAAGAAACGCGTGCCGGCTGGTTATCCTGGTCGGTGTACAAGCAAGATGTGTGACCGATACCGCCCATAGCAACCAGTTTCTCTGCTTTCTCTACCGCGTCTTCAAAATCTTTCGCACGGTACATTGCCAGAGTCGGGGACAGTTTTTCATGAGCGAATGGTTCGCTTTCATCAACAACAGTCACTTCACCGATCAGAATCTTAGTGTTTTCTGGTACAGAGAAGCCTGCCAGTTCAGCAATTTTATAAGCTGGCTGACCAACGATAGCCGCGTTCAGCGCGCCATTTTTCAGGATAACGTCCTGAACAGCTTTCAGCTCTTTGCCCTGCAGCATGTAGCCGCCGTGGGTGGCAAAACGCTCACGTACAGCATCATAAACAGAATCAACAACAACAACAGACTGTTCAGAAGCACAGATTACGCCGTTGTCGAAGGTTTTGGACATCAGCACGGATGCAACTGCACGTTTGATATCAGCAGTTTCATCAATAACAACTGGGGTGTTGCCTGCGCCTACGCCGATCGCCGGTTTACCGGAGCTGTATGCAGCTTTAACCATGCCTGGACCACCGGTCGCAAGGATCAGGTTAATGTCAGGGTGGTGCATCAGTGCGTTGGAGAGTTCAACAGACGGTTGATCGATCCAGCCAATCAGATCTTTTGGTGCACCAGCAGCAATAGCAGCCTGCAGAACGATATCAGCAGCTTTGTTGGTTGCATCTTTAGCACGCGGGTGTGGTGAGAAAATGATGGCGTTACGGGTCTTCAGGCTAATCAGAGATTTGAAGATAGCGGTTGAAGTCGGGTTAGTTGTTGGAACGATACCGCAGATAATACCGATTGGTTCAGCGATAGTGATGGTACCGAAAGTGTCGTCTTCAGACAGAACACCGCAGGTCTTTTCATCTTTGTAGGCGTTATAGATATATTCAGAAGCAAAGTGGTTTTTGATCACTTTATCTTCAACGATCCCCATGCCGGATTCGGCAACGGCCATTTTTGCGAGTGGGATTCGAGCATCTGCGGCAGCCAGAGCGGCGGCGCGGAAGATTTTGTCTACTTGCTCTTGAGTGAAACTGGCATATTCACGCTGGGCTTTTTTTACACGCTCTACGAGTGCGTTAAGTTCAGCGACATTAGTAACAGCCATAATGCTCTCCTGATAATGTTAAACTTTTTTAGTAAATCATCTGCTCGAATACGAGAGTATAGTCAGTGCGATGATGATTTGCTTAACCTTTGAAAATCAAAATCTTACTCGTGCTCACACTCACTGTGATTTACTAAAAGAGTTTAAACATTAGAGTCATTTATCTCTAATGCGTCACTTCCAGGTGGCGTAAGCAAGATTACTCACTTCTGGGTACCGATTAAGTGATCCAGATCAAAATTTCGCGAAGCTGACACCTTTCAGCTCCGCTTTTAGCCATAATAGCTAATAGTTAATAAATTGTAGTATTAATTGTTGGCTACCTTAGCATGTTTTGTACGACTAGATAACAATAATGAATGATAGTAATTTTAGATAGTTAGGAGGTGAAAAATGCTGACAAAAGGCGTATTGTCAGCACGTATTTTTACCCTTGTTTAAAGATAACATTATCCGGCTTTTGCTTCGGAGCTAACCGTGATTCAGACACTTTTTGATTTTCCCGTTTATTTTAAGTTTTTCATCGGGTTATTTGCGCTGGTTAACCCGGTAGGGATCATCCCCGTGTTCATCAGTATGACCAGCTATCAGACTGCGGCAGCGAGAAACAAAACAAATCTGACCGCCAACTTGTCTGTAGCCATTATTTTGTGGATCGCACTGTTTCTCGGCGACACGATTCTGCAACTTTTTGGAATATCTATTGATTCGTTCCGCATCGCAGGCGGCATACTGGTCGTGACAATTGCAATGTCGATGATCAGCGGTAAGCTTGGTGAGGATAAACAGAACAAACAAGAAAAATCAGAAACCGCAATTCGTGAAAGCATTGGCGTTGTACCGCTCGCATTACCTCTGATGGCTGGACCAGGAGCAATCAGTTCAACCATCGTATGGGGAACGCGTTATCACAGCATTGGTTATCTGTTCGGTTTTTTTGTAGCAATCGCGTTGTTCGCTTTATGTTGCTGGGGTTTATTCCGCATGGCACCCTGGCTGGTGAGGGTTCTGCGTCAGACTGGCATCAACGTCATTACCCGGATTATGGGGTTATTGCTAATGGCATTAGGGATTGAATTTATCGTCAATGGTATCAAAGGGATTTTCCCTGGTCTGCTCAATTAATTCCTTTCATATGAAACGGAGTCATGATGCTCCGTTTCTTTCATCATTATTTTTACTGCAACCCAACGCAGTTAACAAAAGAAATAGATAATTTTTTTCCCATTTTACAGATGGTTATAAGACTATCCTTATCTGGCGATCCGCATCATCATGTTATTTTCATCACATCATAATCCTGGGCCTTGCTGAAGAATAATTGAAATGATATTAGTAATTCTACTGCCTTTGGCAGAGAAAAGTGCTAAATAGCATTCAATTGTTAAATTATTGTGCGCATTTTCTGTCTGGACTATAACCGGAAAAGTCAGTATTGCTTTCTGTAGTTCTATCCCTTTGTTTTTAAATTATTTTATTGATTGGATAACGAGGGATATACGTACTGGTATGGTCAGAAAAGAGAATTGCGTAACAATTTTGCAAAATGTATTGGCGGGCAAGAAGGGCATTTGATACTTTTCGGCCAACTGTTTGGCGATTTTTATTGGCAATGAGAATGATTTGCGATTAAAAGACGCGGCAAAAAATAATGTGTCTCGACAGGGGAGACACAGTAAGAATCGACATAAGGTGGTCATCTGAATCACCAGAATAAATAAAGTCGGTGATAGCAATTAGTAACGATAAAGCAACCTGGCAGCAAAAAGTCTCCGAGCTGTACAGGTATCCTAATCCGGGATTACACATGCTGGTAAAAACCAGTAATTATAATGAGGGAGTCCAAAACACAATGACCAACATCACCAAGAGAAGTTTAGTGGCAGCAGGCGTTCTGGCTGCGCTTATGGCAGGGAATATCGCACTGGCAGCTGATGTACCTGCAGGAGTCACACTAGCGGAAAAACAAACGCTGGTACGCAACAATGGTTCTGAAGTTCAGTCATTAGATCCGCACAAAATTGAAGGGGTTCCTGAGTCTAATATCAGCCGTGACCTGTTTGAAGGTTTGCTGGTTAGCGATCTTGATGGTCATCCGGCCCCTGGCGTGGCTGAATCCTGGGATAACAAAGACGCTAAAGTCTGGACGTTCCACCTGCGTAAAGATGCGAAATGGTCTGACGGCACGCCAGTCACGGCACAAGACTTTGTGTATAGCTGGCAACGTTCTGTTGATCCGAACACCGCTTCTCCCTACGCAAGCTACTTACAATACGGACATATTGCGGGTATTGATGAAATACTGGAAGGGAAGAAACCAATTACCGATCTCGGTGTGAAAGCCCTCGATGACCACACATTAGAAGTCACCTTAAGTGAACCTGTTCCGTACTTCTATAAGTTACTGGTTCACCCATCTACTTCCCCGGTGCCAAAAGCCGCTATTGAGAAATTTGGCGAAAAATGGACCCAGCCAGGCAATATCGTTACTAACGGCGCCTATACATTAAAAGATTGGGTTGTTAACGAACGTATCGTTCTTGAGCGCAGCCCGACCTACTGGAATAACGCTAAAACGGTAATTAACCAGGTGACCTATTTACCGATCGCTTCTGAAGTCACCGATGTTAACCGTTATCGTAGCGGCGAAATCGATATGACTTATAACAACATGCCGATCGAACTGTTCCAGAAACTGAAAAAAGAAATCCCGAACGAAGTTCACGTTGATCCATACCTGTGCACTTACTATTACGAGATTAACAACCAGAAACCGCCATTCAATGATGTGCGTGTGCGTACCGCACTGAAACTGGGTATGGATCGCGATATCATTGTTAATAAAGTCAAAGCGCAGGGCGATATGCCGGCCTATGGTTACACACCGCCATATACCGATGGCGCAAAACTGACGCAACCAGAATGGTTTGGCTGGAGCCAGGAAAAACGTAACGAAGAAGCGAAAAAACTGCTGGCAGAAGCGGGCTATACCGCAGACAAACCGCTAACGATTAATCTGTTATATAACACGTCCGATCTGCATAAAAAGCTGGCGATTGCCGCCTCTTCACTGTGGAAGAAAAATATCGGCGTGAACGTTAAACTGGTTAACCAGGAATGGAAAACATTCCTCGATACCCGCCACCAGGGTACTTTTGATGTGGCCCGTGCAGGCTGGTGTGCAGACTATAATGAACCAACTTCCTTCCTGAACACCATGTTGTCGAACAGTTCGATGAACACCGCTCATTATAAGAGTCCGGCCTTTGACAGCATTATGGCGGAAACCCTGAAAGCTACAGACGAGGCACAGCGCACGGCGCTGTACACGAAAGCAGAGCAACAGTTGGATAAAGATTCGGCCATTGTTCCGGTTTATTACTACGTGAACGCGCGTCTGGTAAAACCGTGGGTTGGGGGTTATACCGGTAAAGATCCGTTGGATAATACCTACACCCGAAATATGTACATTGTGAAGCACTAATGGCAATGCGTGGGGCAGGTGTATCCTGCTCCACGGTGTCTGCTTTTTATCGCATTACAGAAGGCACAGGCCAGAAGGTACGGCAATGTTAAAATTTATTCTACGTCGCTGTCTGGAAGCGATTCCGACGCTATTTATTCTTATTACTATTTCGTTCTTTATGATGCGCCTCGCGCCGGGAAGTCCCTTTACCGGCGAACGTACGTTACCGCCAGAAGTAATGGCCAATATTGAAGCGAAATATCATCTTAACGATCCCATCATGACGCAGTATTTCAGCTATCTGAAACAACTGGCTCATGGCGATTTCGGCCCTTCATTTAAATATAAAGATTATTCGGTCAATGACCTGGTCGCATCCAGTTTTCCCGTTTCAGCAAAACTGGGCGCTGCTGCATTTTTCCTCGCAGTGGTACTGGGCGTTAGTGCTGGCGTTATTGCCGCATTAAAACAAAACACCAAATGGGACTATACCGTCATGGGATTGGCTATGACGGGAGTGGTTATACCAAGCTTTGTCGTTGCGCCATTATTAGTCATGATATTCGCGATCATTTTGCATTGGCTACCGGGCGGTGGCTGGAATGGTGGGGCGCTGAAATTTATGATCCTGCCGATGGTTGCCTTATCACTGGCTTATATCGCCAGTATTGCGCGTATCACCCGTGGATCGATGATTGAAGTTTTACACTCCAACTTCATTCGTACCGCACGCGCGAAAGGTCTGCCCATGCGGCGCATTATTTTCCGCCACGCATTAAAGCCCGCGTTGCTACCGGTGCTTTCTTATATGGGACCCGCATTTGTTGGCATTATCACCGGTTCTATGGTTATCGAAACCATTTACGGTTTGCCGGGCATCGGACAATTGTTTGTTAATGGTGCCTTGAACCGTGACTATTCATTGGTGTTAAGCCTGACCATTCTGGTTGGTGCTTTAACCATTTTGTTCAATGCCATTGTCGATGTGCTATATGCGGTTATCGACCCGAAAATCCGTTACTGATACTGGAGCTCGCGATGATGTTAAGTAAGAAAAACAGCGAGACGCTGGAGAATTTCAGTGAAAAGCTGGAGGTCGAAGGCCGCAGTTTATGGCAGGACGCACGTCGACGTTTTATGCATAACCGTGCAGCAGTGGCCAGTCTGATTGTACTGGTGCTTATTGCACTGTTTGTTATCCTGGCGCCGATGCTCTCGCAATTTGCCTATGACGACACCGACTGGGCGATGATGTCCAGCGCCCCGGATATGGAATCTGGTCACTACTTTGGTACTGACTCTTCCGGTCGCGATCTGCTGGTGCGCGTTGCCATTGGTGGGCGCATCTCATTAATGGTTGGTGTTGCTGCAGCGTTGGTGGCAGTAGTCGTAGGAACGCTTTATGGTTCACTTTCCGGTTATCTTGGCGGCAAGGTGGATTCCGTAATGATGCGCCTGCTGGAAATCCTCAACTCCTTTCCGTTCATGTTCTTCGTCATTTTGCTGGTGACCTTTTTCGGCCAAAACATCCTGCTGATTTTCGTAGCGATTGGGATGGTTTCCTGGCTGGACATGGCACGTATCGTGCGTGGTCAAACCCTTAGTCTGAAGCGCAAAGAGTTTATTGAGGCGGCACAAGTTGGCGGTGTATCTACGCCCGGCATTGTGATTCGCCACATTGTGCCGAACGTGCTTGGTGTGGTAGTGGTCTATGCCTCTCTGCTGGTACCCAGCATGATCCTCTTTGAGTCTTTTCTTAGCTTCCTGGGACTGGGTACGCAAGAGCCATTAAGTAGTTGGGGCGCATTGCTCAGTGATGGTGCGAACTCGATGGAAGTCTCTCCGTGGTTGCTGCTATTTCCGGCAGGTTTCCTTGTGGTGACACTGTTTTGTTTCAACTTTATCGGCGATGGCTTGCGTGATGCCCTCGACCCGAAAGATCGTTAAGGAGTGCAGCCATGAGCGTAATTGAAACTGCAACCGTGCCGCTCGCACAGCAACAGGCTGACGCACTGCTGAACGTGAAAGATTTGCGAGTGACATTTAGTACCCCGGACGGTGACGTCACGGCGGTCAATGATTTAAATTTTTCCCTGCGTGCCGGGGAAACGCTGGGTATCGTTGGCGAATCGGGCTCCGGTAAGTCGCAAACCGCGTTTGCTTTAATGGGGCTGCTGGCGGCTAACGGACGCATTGGTGGGTCGGCAACCTTTAATGGGCGCGAAATACTCAATCTGCCAGAACGTGAACTTAATAAACTGCGCGCTGAACAAATCTCGATGATTTTTCAGGACCCGATGACCTCGTTAAATCCATACATGCGCGTCGGCGAGCAGTTGATGGAAGTGCTGATGCTGCATAAAGGTATGGGCAAGGCCGAAGCGTTTGAAGAATCGGTACGAATGCTCGATGCGGTGAAAATGCCAGAAGCGCGTAAGCGCATGAAGATGTTCCCTCATGAGTTTTCTGGCGGCATGCGTCAGCGTGTGATGATTGCGATGGCGTTGCTGTGTCGACCTAAATTGCTGATTGCCGATGAACCGACTACTGCGCTGGACGTGACAGTACAGGCGCAGATCATGACGCTATTGAATGAACTGAAGCGGGAATTTAATACTGCCATTATCATGATCACCCACGATCTCGGTGTGGTCGCGGGGATCTGTGACAAAGTTCTGGTGATGTACGCTGGGCGCACGATGGAATATGGCAACGCGCGCGATGTCTTTTATGAACCCGTTCATCCTTATTCTATCGGTTTACTCAATGCGGTGCCGCGTCTTGATGCGGAAGGTGAAACTATGTTGACCATCCCGGGTAACCCGCCAAACCTGCTACGTTTGCCGAAAGGTTGCCCGTTCCAGCCGCGTTGTCCGTATGCGATGGAGATTTGCAGTAGCGCGCCGCCGCTGGAAGAGTTCACGCCAGGCCGACTGCGTGCCTGCTTTAAACCGGTGGAGGAATTGTTATGAATGCTGTAACCGAAGGAAGAAAAGTCCTCCTCGAAATTGCCGATTTGAAAGTGCACTTTGAGATCAAAGATGGCAAACAGTGGTTCTGGCAACCGCCGAAAACCCTTAAGGCCGTTGATGGTGTGACGCTCAGGTTATATGAAGGGGAAACGTTGGGCGTCGTAGGGGAATCAGGTTGTGGAAAGTCCACCTTTGCCCGTGCCATCATCGGTTTGGTCAAAGCTACCGACGGTCATGTTGCCTGGTTAGGTAAAGAGTTGCTGGGCATGAAGCCCGATGAATGGCGTGCCGTTCGCAGTGATATTCAGATGATTTTCCAGGACCCGTTGGCATCGCTAAACCCGCGTATGACCATCGGCGAGATCATCGCTGAACCGCTGCGTACCTATCATCCGAAAATGTCACGCCAGGAAGTTCGCGAGCGCGTGAAGGTGATGATGATGAAAGTCGGCTTGCTACCTAACCTGATTAACCGCTATCCGCATGAGTTTTCCGGCGGTCAGTGTCAGCGCATCGGGATTGCGCGTGCACTTATTCTTGAACCGAAGCTGATTATCTGTGACGAACCGGTGTCGGCGCTGGACGTGTCAATCCAGGCGCAGGTGGTGAATTTACTCCAGCAGTTGCAACGTGAGATGGGATTGTCATTAATTTTTATCGCTCACGATCTGGCCGTGGTAAAACACATTTCCGATCGCGTGTTGGTGATGTATCTCGGCCATGCGGTAGAGTTGGGGACGTATGATGAGGTCTACCACAATCCGTTGCATCCCTATACCAAAGCATTGATGTCGGCAGTCCCCATTCCAGACCCTGATCTGGAGAGGAATAAATCTATCCAGTTACTGGAAGGGGAATTACCGTCGCCCATCAACCCGCCTTCTGGTTGTGTGTTCCGCACTCGTTGCCCGATTGCCGGTCCGGAGTGTGCCAAAACACGACCTGTGCTGGAGGGGAGTTTCAGACATGCCGTTTCTTGCCTGAAAGTCGATCCGCTTTAAAAACAAAAAGGGCTGACAGTTGTCAGCCCTTTATCACGCCAAAAGCGATTATTTATTCCCGCCAGATAATATGGCAAAGTTTGTGATCTTTTTCGCGGCATAACAAAATACGGGCGAAAATATCGTTGATTTCGCCATCTTCACTGTCTGCCAGACCAATCACCACTTCGGCAAAAAAGTCCGGGTTCAAGTCGAAATCAACATGTTCCTGCCAGTCTTCCGCCGGATCAAATAACTCTGCACCACCGCGCTCTTCAAACTGCAGATTGAACAACAGAACATCAGCCGGATCGAGATTATCAGCGGCCAGTTCGAGAAAAATATCGTAGGCCTGCTCAAGCGTTTCATCTTCAGTCAGGCGATTGTTTAAATCCATATCCATAGTCACTACCTATTTAATCTCTGTTGGCGACGTTTTACAGCAACGGGCTGAAGAAGTAAAACAGTCGCTCGGCGACACGTTGCCAGAGTGGACGTTTTAACCACAGCCGCGCATCGAGCAGACGCGAACGAGAAATATAGTCGTCCTGAACGGCAGCCAGATCGGCACCAAAACCTTTATCGTCGATAGCCAGAGTGATTTCAAAATTCAGCCACAGACTACGCATGTCGAGGTTAACGGTGCCAACCAGACTTAATTCGCCATCGACCAGCACGCTCTTGGTATGCAGTAACCCACCTTCAAACTGATAAATCTTAACCCCAGCAGCAAGTAGTTCTGTAAAGAATGCGCGACTGGCCCAGCCTACCAGCATTGAGTCATTTTTCCTCGGCAAAATAATACTGACATCAACCCCGCGTTGCGCCGCCGTGCAGATTGCGTGAAGTAAATCATCGCTGGGGACGAAGTAGGGCGTCGTCATGATTAAATATTCACGAGCTGAATAAGCCGCAGTCAGCAAAGCCTGGTGGATCAGGTCTTCCGGGAATCCAGGGCCGGAAGCGATGGTATGAATCGTATGACCGCTGGCCTGCTCGAACGGCATAATATTGACATCAGGCGGTGGTGGTAAAATACGTTTTCCCGTTTCAATCTCCCAGTCGCAAGAGTAGATAATTCCCATCGCGGTGGCGATAGGGCCTTCCATGCGAGCCATCAGATCAATCCATTGTCCTACGCCCGCATCCTGTTTGAAGAAGCGCGGATCGACCATATTCATGCTGCCGGTGTAGGCAATGTAGTTATCGATCATGATCATCTTGCGGTGCTGGCGCAGGTCCATGCGGCGTAAGAATACGCGCATCAGGTTAACCTTTAAGGACTCGACCACTTCGATACCGGCATTTCGCATTAACTCTGGCCACGGGCTACGGAAAAAAGCAACACTCCCCGCAGAGTCGAGCATTAATCGGCAATGAATACCGCGTCGTGCGGCGGCCATCAAAGATTCTGCCACCTGGTCTGCCATACCACCTGGTTGCCAGATATAAAACACCATCTCAATGTTATGGCGAGCGAGTTGAATGTCGCGGATTAACGCCTGCATCACATCATCAGACTCGGTCATCAGTTGCAGCTGATTACCTTTGACCCCGGCGATCCCCTGACGACGCTCGCAGAGCTTGAATAACGGTCCAGCGACGCTGCTATTTTCTTCCGCAAAAATATGCTTACAGGCTTTAAGATCGTTAAGCCATTTCGCCGTGGAAGGCCACATCGCTCTGGCGCGTTCGGCGCGTCGTTTGCCTAAGTGGAGTTCGCCAACAGCCAGATAAGCAATAATTCCGACCAACGGCAGAATGTAAATGATCAACAGCCAGGCCATGGCGGAGGGAACTGCGCGTCGTTTCATTAGAATGCGTAAAGTTACGCCTGCAATGAGCAACCAGTATCCCAGAATGGCCAACCAACTCACCAACGTATAAACGGTTGTCATAGATTAGAAATCCTTTTGAAAGCGCATTGTTATGAGTTTACGCATATGGATTCATCTGGCAAATAAAAACGCGGTAAAAGCACTGGTCAGCGTCGGGACCGGGGGTATAATGACCGCTCTGTTATTGCATAGAGTAGTTAACATGAAGCGGAGTAGAACGGAAGTGGGGCGCTGGCGCATGCAGCGTCAGGCTAGCCGACGGAAATCGCGTTGGCTTGAGGGGCAGTCACGCCGAAATATGCGTATCCACAGCATCAGGAAGTGCCTTCTAAACAAACAGCGAAACTCGTTATTGTTTGCGATCTACAATATCTAAATGTTCTGGGCACCAACGCGGTGCCCATTAAGATTATCTTTCCGCCGTTAAATTCTATTTTTGCGCAGATTCATTGTTGTCAGTTTTGGTTTCGTCGTCATTGTTATCGCTGAAAATACCATGCCCGGAGTTCAGCAACATCGAGACGAGCATATCATTATTAATTTCTTCCCCATTGAGAATACGCGCCAGTATCTCGCTACCAAACAGCTGCGGTGAAAGAATAATATCCGGATGCACCATCTTAATCTTATTCAGGTTTTTGCTATCACTAACGGCAAGCACGGTTTTAACATCTTTGCTCATATCTTTCGCCGACAGAACGACAAAAGCATTATCGGCGTCATTATCACTTAACGCCAGAATAGCCCGACAGTGATCAATTCCCGCTTTTTTTAGTACTGAACTGTCATTGCTGTCACCGGGGATAACATCGGCATTGTCACCGAGTCTTTGTTCAAGCTGTTTTATGTCATCCTCTGGCAGGTTGCTGATAACCGTGACGTTTTGTCCGCGTTGATTCAGTTGCAGAATCGTGTTGATTGCCAGAATGGAATGCCCGCAAACAATAAAGTGATCTTTACGACGCATTGTATGATTGTTTCCTTTCACAAGTTTATTGAATCCTCCGCGGATAAGCGGGCCGAAAATCGAGGTCATGGAGGTGGCAAAAACGGTAATACCGGAAATAATGACCGAAATAGTAAACAGGCGCGCTGATTCAGAAACCGGGACGATATCGCCGTAGCCCACGGTTGACATAGTTTCTATCGAAAAATAGAACGCGGTCATTAGACTCTCTATTCGCGGATTAAAACCTTCGCTTAAATAAAGGGCGCCGTAGGTAGAGTAAAACAGTAACGTCGTAAAACTAATAAAAGCAAAAATTGTCCCGGCTGCAGCACTACTGTGAGAGAAGTCTTTACGCAGCACCAACAAAATTATCAAGGTAAAGATGCAAAAACCAATGCTGAATTTCAGCCAGGGATAAAAGTGCAGGGTGTAAATCAGCGTTATCAGCAATAAAATGATACTGATAGCCCATGCCAGCTTTGCCCGAAATAGCAAGCCGATCGAGTTCAAAACAAGAAAGACGCCGAGCATAAACAGTGGCGCATTGGCCAGCAAGGAGAGGTCAAGTTCTGAAAACGCCTGGATATGGAAAATATCGAGCAGATTGACCGACATGCCATAAATTGTTTTAAAAATAAGCAATCCATTTGAAAGGACCGCCAGCGCGATAACATCGTGCCGCAGGGTCACCCATAAATTTACCGCTGTTTGCTTGAATGTAGCCCAGTGACTCACTGATACCTCTGTAACCACAATTTTGTTTAATTATCTTCACGCATACAGAATGTGAAAAACATGCGGCACGTGAATGTGTTAAACCATAGTAGATGACTTTATCCGCAGCAATCAAAGGTTTTGATTGATCAAAACCGAGTCAGACAGAGAAATTTTGTCATTTTTAGACGGAGATGCCGAGGGTATATAGGGAGATACAGATAAAGTTATTATCTGTTAGTGGTGGTGGATTGGGGGCATCGGTAAATATAAAGAAAAAACAAGAGCACGGTTTCTGTCACCGCGCCCCTGGATGTTGATATTCAGAACACTTTCTTAAAGGGTTTCACGGAAACGTGCTCATAGACTCCCGCTGCCACGTACGGATCGGCATCTGCCCAGGCCTGGGCTGCTTCCAGCGATTCAAATTCAGCAATAACGGTTGAGCCAGTAAATCCTGCGGCGCCTGGATCGTTACTGTCTACCGCTGGCATTGGACCGGCGGTCAGCAGACGCCCTTCATCATGCAGTAACTGCAAACGCGCTAAATGTGCCGGACGAACGGAAAGGCGCTTTTCGAGGCTATCGGCTTTGTCTTGAGCGTAAATAACATACAACACGGGCACAACTCCTTGTTCGGAAAAGTTATAAAGTACGTTATTTGAAAGGGCGAAGATCTGCAACGGAAAGATGATGTCTTTGTTAAGGCGTCACTAAAAGTAAGGTTAACAGCGCCAAAAATTGCGTTTTCACTGATCCTGATCGCCTTGCCTTATTGAATATGATTGCTATTTGCATTTAAAATCGAGGCCTGGTTTTTTTACTGAAACGATTATGACTTCAATGACCCTTGATTTACCTCGCCGCTTCCCCTGGCCGACGTTACTTTCTGTCTGCATTCATGGTGCTGTTGTGGCGGGTCTACTCTATACCTCGGTACATCAGGTTATTGAACTACCTGCGCCCGCGCAGCCGATTTCTGTCACCATGGTTGCCCCGGCCGAACTTGAGCCGCCACAAGCCGTTCAACCGCCGCCGGAACCAGTGGTGGAGCCAGAACCGGAGCCTGAGCCGATACCAGAACCGCCAAAAGAAGCTCCGGTAGTCATTGAAAAGCCGAAGCCGAAACCTAAGCCAAAACCGAAGCCGGTGAAAAAGGTACAGGAGCAGCCGAAACGTGATGTCAAACCGGTAGAGTCACGTCCGGCGTCACCGTTTGAAAATACGGCACCAGCTCGCCCGACATCAAGTACGGCAACGGCTGCAACCAGCAAACCGGTCACAAGTGTCGCGTCTGGTCCACGGGCATTAAGCCGTAATCAACCGCAGTATCCGGCGCGCGCGCAGGCACTACGCATTGAAGGGCAGGTTAAAGTTAAATTTGACGTCACACCGGATGGTCGCGTGGATAACGTACAAATTCTTTCAGCCAAACCGGCGAACATGTTTGAGCGCGAAGTGAAAAACGCGATGCGCAGATGGCGTTATGAGCCGGGCAAACCCGGAAGTGGGATTGTGGTAAATATCCTGTTTAAAATTAACGGCACCACCGAAATTCAATAACCTGAAAATCAAAAGCCTCCAACCTGGAGGCTTTTGACTATTACTCTACAGGTAAGGCACGAGGCTTTCCTTCAGGGTCGACGGCAACATACTTAAATAACGCTTCCGTCGCTTTATAGCGCTGCCCAATCGGCTCAGACGCCACTTTTTTCACCCATACTTCAATATTAATGCTGACTGATGTCGTCCCTTTTTGGAGACAGCGCGCATAGCAGCACACCACATCACCAACCGCAACTGGTCGTAAGAAAGTCATTCCTTCAACCCGCACGGTCACGACGCGACCGTGGGCAATTTCTTTTGCCAGAATGGCACCGCCAATATCCATCTGCGACATCAACCAACCACCAAAGATATCGCCATTGGCATTGGTATCGGCAGGCATGGCTAAAGTACGTAAAACAAGATCGCCCTGAGGGACGTTAGGTGTTGTAGACATGGTAAAACCGACATAAAAGGAAAATCACAGGCGCGATGCTACTATGATTTTCCAAATGAGAACAGAGGATATGCAGCGCCGGCCCCGAAGGGCCGGCAGACAGATTATGATTTATCTTCCTGAGGCATATGGCGGTAGATATAAATACCGCTTAACAGTGTGAAGATTAAGGTGAGGGCGGTCAGACCGAACACTTTGAAGTTGACCCAAATGTTTTGCGGTAGCCAGAATGCGATGTAGATATTCGCCAAGCCGCAAAGAATAAAGAAGACTGCCCAGGCCAGATTCAGTTTCGACCACACCGGCTGCGGTAGAGTGAGTTCTTTACCCAGCATGCGCTGAATCAGCGGCTTTTTCATTACCCATTGGCTAACCAACAAAGCACCGGCAAACAGAGCGTAGATGACAGTGACCTTCCATTTAATAAACTCATCATTGTGGAAGAACAGCGTCAGACCACCGAAAACAACCACCAGAACGAAGGTGATCAGGGCCATCTTCTCAACTTTCCGGAAGCGAACCCAGCTATAAATAAGCACAATCGCCGTGGCGACGATGAGCGCCGCAGTTGCCGCATAGATGTCATAAATTTTGTAGAACGCGAAGAAGACAACCAGCGGTAAAAAATCAAGAAACTGCTTCATTTTACGATTCCGTAATCAAATACTTCAGGTTATTGGCGAATCAACATGTACAGGCGGAACAGATAGATAAGCAATACGGCTGAAATCAGGTTGCTTAAGGTATTCGCCAGTACGGCACCAATTTCCGGGGTTAATGCGGCAAACGAAGAGGCAAACAGCAGCAACAGTGTTTTTGCCAGTAACCAGCTTAGTACTGCAGGTGCCACCAGACGCATATTCGCCCATGTCAGCCGCATACTGCTGCGCATAGAGGCGAAAACGCCCATTTTATCCTGCACCAACATCACCGGCGCCAGTGCCAGTAAAATGGCCATTAAAATTCCCGGAACGACCACCAGCATGATGCCAATCTGTACTAAAAGGGTAGTCAGAAAAATCAGAATAAATAACTTTGGCAATATCGGCGCACTGGCACCAATAGCGCGTAGCGCACTGACTCTCTGACCCGCGGACACCAGTTGGATGATTAATATTACGCCTCCGGCGAGTATGGCGTTACCGATTAATCCTGAAAAAGTGGACGCAGCGGAAGCACGCAGCAAAATTTGTTGCTGTTCCGGGGACATATTTTGCACCAGATCGAACAACCCACCGCCGCCACTAACGGGCGCGCCGTCATTGAGCTGCGCAAGCTGTGCGTCACTGGGTGAGAAAACATGTCCTAACACCACTGTGATAAATGCACAAAGCAACGATACCAACAGAATGGTCATAAATTGATTACGGAAGAAATTTCCGGTGTCACGGTATACGGACTGCGCCGTGATAGACATGCACTCTCCTTGAGTTTTATGCAGGTGTTAATTAGCGGGCAATTGTACCCTGGTTATCCCTTCAGTGGCAGCATCACGACTTGTATGGAAAAGCATATCTTTGTAAAGCGCAGGTAATCCACAGCGTGCGTGGGTGCGATCACAGGATCCATTGCTTTCTCCAGACACGACAAATTCCTGACAAGCAGAAGGGCTGTTTGCATAAATACCGCAACTTACCGCCTGCTTAAAAGGCCAATAAGGTAGCAAAAGAATACTTTCGGAGATGGAAAGCATTCAAATTGATTTGAATCATGTTAACCAGGATTTGCGATACAACTTCTAAATTAATCCAGATCAATAAATGGTCATTTAGCGAATGCAATGTGATCTATGTAGGATCATTTGTTACTCCAATGTAGGTATATTCGTCACGTTTTTATAACCATAACGACGGAGCGAATATGAAAAAATTAACAGTGGCGGCATTGGCAGTCAGTACACTTCTCTCTGGTAGCGTCTATGCTCACGAAGCAGGCGAGTTCTTTATTCGTGCAGGTTCGGCAACGGTACGTCCAACGGAAGGCGCGGATGGAACTCTGGGAAGCCTGGGTGGCTTTAGCGTGACCAATAACACCCAACTGGGCCTGACCTTCACCTATATGGCGACTGATAACATTGGTGTGGAATTGCTGGCGGCATCTCCGTTTCGTCATAAGGTTGGCACAGCCACAACCGGAGATATTGCGACAGTCCACCATTTACCGCCAACACTGATGGCACAATGGTATTTTGGCGATTCCGGCAGTAAATTCCGTCCTTACATTGGTGCGGGTATTAACTACACTACCTTTTTTAATAATGACTTCAATGACACCGGTGAAGGTCTTGGTTTATCCGACCTTAGTCTGAAAGATTCATGGGGTGTGGCAGGACAAGTCGGTGTGGATTACCTCATCAACCGTGACTGGCTGCTGAATATGTCGGTTTGGTACATGGATATCGATACCGACGTGAAATATAAATCCAACGGCGCAGTGCTGCCAGCAGGACATTACTCTGACAATGTCCGCCTTGATCCGTGGGTATTTATGTTCTCTGCGGGTTATCGTTTTTAATTATTTGCCCGTCAATAAACCGCCAGATGTTTTCTGGCGGTTTGTCTCGTATTAACTGCGCGTCGCCGCTTTCATCGGTTGTACAAAAGCTTTCAGTGCTTCCAGCATTTTCTCTGGCTGATTAATATGTTGCTCGATGATTTTAACAATTGCAGAACCAGAAATTGCGCCCGCAGCTCCTGCATCAATTGCTGCTTTTACCTGATCTGGGGCGGAAATACCAAAGCCCTGCAATGGAGGCGCAGCATTGTATTCTTTCAGCTTCGTGACCAGATGATTGAGCGGTAATGCCGCGCGGTTTTCCGCTCCGGTCACGCCCGCACGCGACAGTAAATAGGTGTAACCACGACCGTAAGAGGCAATCTGGCGTAGCAAATCATCATCAGCATTCGGCGGGCAGATAAAGATAGGCGCGACATTATGACGGAGTGCTGCCTGGCGGAAGGGCGCGGACTCTTCAACTGGCACGTCGGCAACCAGCACCGAATCGACGCCGACTTTTTCACACTGGGCGTAAAACTCATCAATGCCTTTGTTAAACACCAGGTTGGCGTACATCAGCAGGCCAACAGGAATGGTCGGATGTTTTTGACGAATCAGTGCCAGCATCTCAAAACATTGTGCCGGGGTCACACCTGCCGCAAAGGCACGCAGTGTAGCGTTTTGAATGGTCGGGCCATCTGCCAGCGGGTCGGAGAAGGGGATGCCTAGCTCCAAAGCATCAGCACCTGCTTCGATCAACGTATCGATAATTTTCAGCGACTGCTCAATGCCCGGATCACCGAGGGTGACGAAAGGAACAAATGCGCCTTCTTTGCGCTCCTTCAACTGGGCAAACAGAGATTCGTAGCGTTCCATCAGATTTCCCCTCGTGCTTTCAAAATATCGTGAACGGTGAAGATGTCTTTATCGCCGCGACCGGAAAGGTTAACCACCAGTAGCTGCTCTTTTTCCGGGTTTTCGCGCATCATTTTCAGCGCATGGGCCAGGGCGTGGGAGGACTCCAGCGCCGGGATAATCCCTTCGTGCAGGCACAGCGTTTTGAAGGCTTCCAGTGCTTCATCATCGGTAATTGAAACATAATCAGCGCGACCGATGCTGTTGAGATACGCATGTTGTGGACCGACGGACGGGAAATCCAGTCCGGCGGAGATGGAGTATGATTCTTCAATCTGCCCATCTTCGGTCTGCATCATCGGCGCTTTCATACCGAAATAAATGCCCACGCGACCATGTTTTAATGGTGCACCGTGCTCGCCGGTTTCGATACCGTGACCACCAGGCTCTACGCCAATCAGGCCGACGTCGGTTTCGTTGATGAAATCTGCAAACATGCCGATGGCATTCGAACCGCCGCCAACACAAGCGATAACGGCATCCGGCAGACGGCCTTCTCTTTCCAGAATCTGCGCTTTCGTTTCTTCGCCAATCATCCGCTGAAACTCACGCACAATGGTCGGGTAAGGATGCGGGCCAGCTGCGGTACCCAGCATATAGTGCGCGGTTTCGTAACTACCGGACCAGTCGCGTAGCGCCTCATTACAGGCATCTTTCAGCGTCGCGGAACCGCTATGCACCGGGATCACTTCCGCACCCATTAAGCGCATACGAAAAACGTTAGGCGACTGGCGCTCCACGTCTTTGGCACCCATATAAATACGGCATTTCAGGCCGAGCAGGGCGCTGGCAAGGGCCGACGCCACGCCATGCTGACCGGCACCGGTTTCGGCGATGATTTCTGTTTTACCCATCCGCTTCGCCAGTAAAGCCTGACCGAGCACCTGGTTAGTTTTATGCGCGCCGCCGTGCAGCAAATCTTCGCGCTTTAGATACAGCGTGGTGTTCGTCCCGGCTGTAATGTTCTGGCATTTGGTCAGCGCGGTTGGGCGCCCGGCATAGTTTTTCAGCAGGTCGTTGAACTGGGCCTGAAATTCAGGATCTTTTTGCGCGCTGACAAAAGCTTCTTCCAGCTGGCGCAGAGCAGGCATCAGGATTTGTGGCACGTACATGCCGCCAAACTCACCAAAATACGGGTTAAGTAATGTTGTCATTGTTCCTTTCCTTAATATGCGCGCAGCGTCTGGAAAACCGAGGCCAAAAGGCGTGCGTCCTTAATGCCCGGTTGCGACTCTACAGCAGAATTAAAATCAAGCCCGGCGCAGCCGGTTTGTGCCGCTTCCACGCAGTTATCTGCGCCTAAGCCCCCCGCCAGCAGGACGTTGCCAAGCGATTGACCGTTTAACAGTGACCAGTCGAAACGTTGCCCGCTTCCACCCTGGCCGTTGTCGAAAACATATTTATCAACGTGCTGAAAATCGCGCGCGGGAAGAGTTTCACCGACGCTCAAAGCTTTCCAGATGGCAACGTTAGCGGGCAGCACGTCACGCAGCGTATCGATATACAGCTGATCTTCATTACCATGCAGTTGCACTGCTGCCAGCGATAACGCGTTAGCTTTGTCCACCACATCGGCAATATCGTGATTGCGGAATACGCCAACGTATTGCAACGGTGCCGCAGCCATCACTTCCTGCGCCTGTTCAACGCTGACGCAACGCGGTGACGTTGTAACAAATATCAATCCACCGTAAATCGCGCCCGCGTCATAAGCGGCTCTGGCATCTTGTGGGCGAGTCAGGCCACACACTTTATTCTCACCCAGCAACACCCGACGCACGGCGGCGTTCAAATCGTCATGGGCCATCAACGCCGAACCAATTAAAAAGCCGTTAGCGAAGTGGCTTAACTCTCGTACCTGAGCGTAAGTATTGATGCCGGATTCGCTGATTACCGTCACGTTGTGTCCCAGTTTCGGCGCAAGCTCGCGGGTACGGTTGAGATCAATCGACAAATCACGCAGATCGCGGTTGTTGATGCCAACGACCTTTGCCCCCAATGCAATGGCGCGCTCCAGTTCCTCTTCATTACTGACTTCGGTCAGCACACCCATCTTCAGACTATGGGCGACGGCTGCAAGCTGGCGATATTGTTCATCGTCCAGAACCGACAGCATTAATAAGCAGGCATCGGCCTGGTAATAACGCGCCAGATAGATCTGGTAAGGGTCGATAATAAAGTCTTTACATAAAATCGGCTGCGGGGCGATTTGGCTGACGATGGGGAGGAAATCAAAGCTCCCCTGGAAATATTTCTCATCGGTCAGCACCGAAATTGCCGAAGCGTAATGTTTATAAATCGAGGCAATGCGTGCCGGATCGAAATCATCACGGATCACGCCTTTTGACGGCGAAGCTTTCTTACATTCCAGAATAAACGCCGTGCGCGCGCCTTGTAGCGCATCATAAAAATGTCGCGTGCTCGGCTGAACCTCATTCTGAAAACTGGCCAGCGGTTGCTGCTGTTTGCGGGCTTCTACCCAAATCGCCTTGTCTGCGACGATTTTCGCTAAAACGGTTTGCATCATTTACCCTCGTGCCGCCAGTGCGGTGACTCTGTCGTAAGCGGAACCATTGCGCAGTACCTCAAGAACGGTTTGCGCATTGGCTTGCAGATCTTCATGGCCATGCAGGCGCATTAACATGGCGACATTCGCCGCGACGGCTGCTTCATGGGCGGCGTCGCCTTTACCTTGTAACAAGCGTGTTAAAATGTCACGGTTTTCTTCCGGTGTTCCGCCTGCCAGTTGCTCCTGGTGGTAGGGCGTCAGGCCAAAATCTTCAGCGGTCAATTGATAGCTCTTAATTTCGCCGTCATGCAGTTCGGCAACGATTGTCGGCGCGTGTAATGAAACTTCATCCATCCCGCCGCTGTGCACCACCGCCGCGCGTTGATACCCCAGCACGCGCAAGGTTTCGGCAATCGGCAGCACCAGTTCCGGGCTGTAGACACCAATTAACGCCAGCGGAGGATGCGCCGGGTTAATCAGTGGCCCCAGCACGTTGAATAGGGTGCGGGTTTTCAGTTGCTGGCGAACCGGCATCGCGTGGCGGAATCCGGTGTGATATTTCGGCGCAAAGAGGAAACAGACGCCTAACTCATCCAGCGCCTGGCGCGATTTATCGGCGTTCATATCAAGATTAATACCGAACGCCGCCAGCAGATCCGACGAGCCGGATTTACTTGAGACGCTGCGGTTACCGTGTTTCGCCACTTTCAGCCCACAGGCCGCGGCGACAAACGCACTGGCGGTAGAAATATTGATACTGTTACTGCCGTCACCGCCGGTGCCGACGATATCGGCAAACAGATAATCAGGGCGTGGGAACGGCGCGGCGTTTTCCAGTAGCGCGGTTGCTGCTCCGGCGATTTCGTTTGGGTGCTCGCCGCGAATTTTCATGCTCACCAGCGCCGCCGCCAGCTGTTCTGGCTTCAGCTCGCCACGCACCACCGCTGAAAAAAGCTGGTGGCTTTCTTGTTGGCTAAGCGTCTGCGCCTGATACAGTTTTTCCAGAATCGGTTGCAGCGTGTTGGTTGGCTCTAGTTTCTGCTGCGCCCAGGCCAGCGTTTGTTCCAGCAGGCGAGCGCCCTGGGTAGTGAGAATGGATTCCGGATGGAACTGGAATCCGCAAACGCGATCCGCATCGTGACGCACCGCCATCACCATGCCATTAAAATGGGCGTTGATGGTTAAACCGGCCGGAATATTACTGCCAACCAGCGAGTGATAACGCGCCACCGGCAGCGGGTTTGTTAATCCGGCAAACATCGCCTGACCGTCATGTTCAATGCTCGACGCTTTACCGTGAAGAATTTCGCCCGCCTGACCGACATAGCCCCCGTAAGCTTCGACAATCGCCTGATGTCCGAGGCAAATGCCAATGATTGGCAGCTTGCCACGCAAGCGGGTGAGCAGTTCTGGCATACATCCCGCTTCACTCGGCACCCCTGGCCCCGGAGAAAGCATCAGCACCGGATTGCTCATGGTCGCCAGACGTTCAATTAAGGTCTGCGCCGGAATATGGTTGCGGTAAATCACCACGTTATGACCATTGCTGCGCAACTGATCTGCCAGGTTGTACGTAAAAGAGTCGATATTATCGAGCAGCAGAATGTCAGCCATCAGAAAGTCTCCTGTGCATGATGCGCGGTGGCAATAGCGCGCAGTACAGCGCGGGCTTTATTACGGGTTTCGTCGGCTTCCGACTGCGGAACAGAATCAAGGACTACACCAGCACCCGCTTGCACGGTGGCGATACCGTTTTCCACCAGCGCCGAGCGGATGACAATGCAGGTGTCGAGATCGCCATGCGCGGTGAAATAACCTACCGCGCCGCCGTAGCTGCCGCGGCGACGACCTTCCGCTTCGGCAATTAACTGCATAGCGCGTACTTTCGGCGCACCGCTTAACGTCCCCATATTCATACAGGCGCGGTAAGCGTGCAGGGCGTCGAGATCGTGGCGCAGCTCACCGACCACGCGGGAGACCAGGTGCATCACGTAAGAGTAACGGTCAACTTTGGTGAGGTCGGCGACGTAGCGGCTGCCGGGGGTGCAAATGCGTGCCAGATCATTACGGGCGAGATCCACCAGCATCAGATGTTCAGAAAGCTCTTTATGATCGGTACGCATTTCCAGTTCGATGCGGCTGTCGAGGTCTCTGTCCAGTGAACCATCGGCACGACGACCGCGTGGACGTGTTCCGGCAATCGGGTAGATCTCAATCTGGCGGCTGGTGGCGTCATACTTGAGCGAACTCTCCGGCGACGCGCCAAACAGGGTGAAATCATTATCCTGCATAAAAAACATGTACGGGCTGGGATTACTCTTTTTCAGCACGTAATAGGCCGCCAGTGGTGAAGGGCAGGGCAGCGAGAAACGGCGAGATGGCACCACCTGGAAAATTTCTCCGGCGCGAATCGCTTTTTGCAACAAACGCACTACGCCACCGAACTCTTCATCGCTCTGATTACATTCACAACGCATATGCGGCACGGAAACCACCGGCAGCGGCGGCGCGGCTTCGGTCAGTTGCTGACGTAGTTCGTTCAGGCGCGCAGTGAGACGCTGTTTTTCTTCTTCATTCGGAGCAAACAGGCTGGCCTGAATACGGGTGCTTTTTTTCTGATGGTCAATCACCATCAGCGTTTCAGCGAGATAAAAACAGAAATCAGGGCAGTTATTTTCCGCTGCCAGTTGCGGTAAATCTTCAAACCCCGCCACCAGGTCATAAGAGAACAGGCCGCCGAAGAACATGGCTTCTCGTTCTTCCTTCGGTACATTCAACAGATTCTGCAATAAGCGGAAAGCGTCAAAAACCGAAAGGGAGCATAAGCGAGCGTCTTCATCCAGCAGTGGACTAACAGGGGGGAAACGCAGCACACGGCAGTTTGGTGATTGTTCATGTTCCACACCCGCAGGCAGGGCGTTATCCAGTAGCGTCAACAGGGCTTCGCCATTGCGTGAGAGTGCTTTAATTGTGACAGTGTCACCTAAAGCTGTAATACGCAGCGCACTGTCCACCAGCAGCAGGCTTTTTAAATCATCTTTGCTGTCGATATCTGCGGATTCCAGCAGCAGCGTTGCCGGACGATCCCCACACAACTGGTGAAAAAGCGCGGTCGGATTATCGCGATAAGCGCCTTCGCAGGTTAACAATTCGAGAGTTGGTTTTTGTGTTTGCATTGTTATTCTCTAATTTTGTTCAAAAAAAAGCCCGCTTATAAGGCGGGCTGGGTATCTGATTGCTTTACGCATGGTGAATACACTGCCCGTTTCAGGAAGTGCGCCACCAACCTTTCAGTACGAAAATCGCTTTCATTGTCGATACCCTTTTTACGTGAACTTGCGTACTAGTTAACTAGTTCGATGGTTGATTGTCAACAGCTCATTTCAGAATATTTGCCAGAACCGTTATGATGTCGGTGCCAAAAACATTATCCAAAACGGGAGTGCGCCTTGAGCGACACGAATTACGCAGTGATTTACGACCTGCACAGCCACACCACAGCTTCCGATGGCTGCCTGACGCCAGAAGCATTGGTGCACCGTGCAGTCGAGATGCGCGTTGGCACCCTGGCGATCACCGACCATGACACCACAGCTGCAATCGCGCCAGCAAGAGAAGAAATTTCACGTTCGGGACTGGCGCTGAATCTTATTCCCGGCGTGGAAATTTCCACGGTCTGGGAAAATCATGAAATTCATATTGTCGGGCTGAATATTGATATTACTCATCCGCTAATGTGTGAGTTCCTCGCGCAGCAGACAGAACGGCGCAATCAGCGGGCGCAGCTAATTGCCGAAAGACTTGAAAAAGCGCAAATACCAGGGGCGCTGGAAGGCGCGCAACGACTGGCGCAGGGCGGCGCGGTGACGCGCGGTCATTTTGCTCGTTTCCTGGTGGAGTGCGGCAAAGCCAGTTCAATGGCGGATGTCTTTAAAAAGTATCTGGCGCGCGGGAAAACCGGATACGTTCCGCCACAGTGGTGTACAATAGAACAAGCTATTGATGTCATTCATCATTCTGGCGGTAAGGCGGTGCTAGCTCATCCTGGGCGGTACAATCTTAGTGCTAAATGGCTGAAAAGATTGGTTGCGCATTTTGCCGAACACCACGGCGACGCGATGGAAGTCGCGCAGTGCCAGCAATCGCCCAATGAACGCACCCAGCTGGCGACACTTGCGCGTCAGCATCATTTATGGGCATCACAAGGATCTGATTTTCATCAGCCATGCCCGTGGATCGAACTGGGTCGTAAACTCTGGCTGCCCGCAGGCGTTGAAGGCGTCTGGCAGCTATGGGAACAGCCGCAGAACACCACAGAGAGGGAATTATGAGCCAGTTTTTTTATATTCATCCTGATAACCCGCAGCAACGTCTGATCAACCAGGCGGTGGAGATCGTGCGTAAAGGCGGGGTGATTGTTTATCCAACTGATTCCGGCTATGCGCTCGGCTGTAAAATTGAAGATAAAAACGCGATGGAGCGTATTTGTCGTATTCGCCAGCTGCCGGACGGTCACAACTTTACCCTGATGTGTCGCGATCTTTCTGAACTTTCGACCTATTCATTCGTGGATAACGTTGCGTTTCGTTTAATGAAAAACAACACGCCGGGCAACTATACCTTCATCCTGAAGGGGACGAAGGAAGTGCCACGCCGTCTGTTGCAGGAAAAACGCAAAACCATTGGGATGCGTGTGCCTTCAAACCCGATTGCGCAGGCGTTGCTTGAAGTATTGGGCGAACCGATGCTTTCCACTTCGTTGATGCTACCGGGCAGCGAATTTACCGAATCCGATCCGGAAGAAATTAAAGACCGTCTGGAAAAACAGGTGGATTTGATTATTCACGGTGGCTATCTCGGACAGAAACCGACAACGGTCATTGATCTTACCGATGATACGCCGGTCGTGGTGCGTGAAGGCGTGGGTGATGTGAAACCTTTCTTATAACAAATTGCGTTCCACGGATGGAAGACTATGGCAGGGATATATCGCTGCATTTTGCTGTTGATAGTTGGGCTTTTTTTCTCTTCGTTGAGTTATGCGAAAAACACGGAGATCCCTTCATATGAAGAAGGGATCTCGCTCTTTGATGTTGAAGCCACTCTGCAACCGGATGGGGTGCTCGACATCAAAGAGAACATTCATTTTCAGGCGCGAAATCAGCAGATTAAGCACGGGTTTTCTCGTGATTTACCACGACTATGGATGCAGCCTAATGGGGATGCTGCACTGCTGAACTATCGTATTGTTGGCGTCACCCGTGATGGCGTTCCTGAACTCTGGCATCTTGACTGGCATATCGGGTTAATGAGTATTGTCGTGGGCGATAAACAACGTTTCTTGCCTCAAGGCGACTATCATTATCAAATTCATTATCAGGTTAAAAATGCTTTCCTACGCGAGGGTGATTCTGACCTGCTAATCTGGAACGTGACCGGTAACAACTGGTCGTTTGAAATCTATAAGACCCGATTTTCACTCAAGTTCTCTAATATTGCGGGTAATCCATTTAGTGAAATCGATCTCTTTACCGGAGATGAGGGCGACACATATCGAAATGGCCGCATCCTTGAGGACGGAAGAATTGAATCCCGCGATCCGTTTTATCGTGAAGACTTCACGGTACTCTACCGCTGGCCTCATGCCTTGCTGGATAATGCCCCGGCACAACACACGACGAATATTTTTAGCCATCTTTTTTGGCCCTCAACATCGTCTCTTATCATTTGGTTACCGTGTTTGCTCCTGGCGTGTGGATGTTTATATCTCTGGAGGCGCAGGCCGCAATTTACGCCGGTAGATGTGATTGAAACCGATGTCATTCCGCCAGATTACACGCCCGGTATGTTACGTCTCGATGCGAAGCTGGTTTACGACGATAAAGGTTTTTGTGCCGATATCGTAAATCTGATTGTGAAAGGAAAAATTCATCTGGAAGATCAGTATGACAAGAACCAGCAAATCCTGATCCGTGTTAATGAAGGCGCCACCAGAAATAATGCGGTATTACTGCCCGCAGAGCAGTTATTACTGGAAGCGTTATTTCGTAAAGGCGATAAGGTCATTCTCACGGGGAGGCGCAACAGAGTCTTACGCAGGGCGTTTTTACGGATGCAGAAATTTTATCTGCCGCGTAAAAAGTCTTCCTTTTACCGACCTGATGCGTTTTTGCAATGGGGGGGAATGGCGATATTGGCGGTCATTCTCTACGGTAATCTGAGTCCCGTAGGTTGGGCAGGAATGAGTCTGGTGGGCGATATGTTTATTATGATCTGCTGGCTTCTTCCTTTTTTATTTTGTTCCCTTGAGCTTTTGTTTGCCCGCGATGATGACAAGCCTTGCGTTAATCGTGTAATCATCACTTTGTTTTTACCACTGATTTGTTCAGGCGTGGCCTTCTATTCTCTCTATATCAATGTCGGAGATGTATTCTTTTACTGGTATATGCCAGCGGGTTATTTTAGCGCTGTTTTCCTGACCGGTTATCTCACTGGCATGGGGTATATTTTTCTGCCAAAGTTTACCCAAACCGGGCAGCAACGTTATGCCCACGGTGAAGCTATCGTTAACTATCTTGCGCGTAAAGAGGCGGCAACACACAGTGGGCGGCGGCGGAAAGGGGAAACACGGAAACTGGATTACGCGTTGTTAGGTTGGGCTATATCGGCAAATTTGGGGAGGGAATGGGCGTTACGCATCGCCCCTTCGCTTTCTTCGGCGATTTGCGCTCCAGAGATTGCCCGTAACGGCGTTTTATTCTCATTACAGACGCACCTGAGTTGCGGGGCCTATACCAGTTTGTTGGGGCGGAGCTATTCCGGTGGTGGTTCTGGCGCTGGTGGCGGAGGCGGTTGGTAACCAAATCGACGTTAATCGAAACAAGCTTTAACCATAAAGATAGTGTAGTATGTTGCGCCTCAAAGCCAGGCCGATAAACGTCGAGTCGTTTACTTAAGGCCTGAAGAGTTCGAACAGACTTTACTATCAGTGAGTCAGATGTAAGTTCTGACTCATTGTTGCACAAAAGCATATCAGACGCCTGGGAAGGCGACACCAAAAGGAAGCTCTATGAGCGAAAAGCTACAGAAAGTGCTGGCGCGTGCCGGCCACGGTTCTCGCCGTGAAATCGAATCTATTATTGAAGCCGGTCGTGTGAGTGTTGATGGCAAAATTGCTAAACTCGGCGATCGCGTTGAAGTTACCCCTGGGCTGAAAATCCGTATCGATGGTCATCTGATTTCGGTACGTGAGTCCGCTGAACAAATTTGTCGCGTTCTGGCCTATTACAAGCCGGAAGGTGAGTTGTGTACACGTAATGACCCGGAAGGGCGTCCGACCGTGTTTGATCGTCTGCCGAAGCTGCGCGGTGCGCGCTGGATTGCCGTGGGGCGCCTGGACGTAAACACTTGCGGTCTGCTGCTGTTTACCACCGACGGTGAACTGGCAAACCGCTTAATGCACCCCAGCCGTGAAGTGGAACGTGAATATGCCGTGCGTGTATTTGGTCAGGTTGACGACGCGAAACTGCGTGATTTAAGCCGTGGCGTGCAATTGGAAGATGGTCCGGCAGCATTTAAAACCATCAAGTTCAGCGGTGGTGAAGGGATTAACCAGTGGTACAACGTGACTCTGACCGAAGGTCGTAACCGTGAGGTTCGTCGTCTTTGGGAAGCGGTTGGTGTGCAGGTAAGTCGCCTGATCCGTGTGCGTTACGGTGATATTCCACTGCCGAAAGGTCTGCCACGCGGCGGCTGGACAGAGCTGGATCTCGCCCAGACTAACTATCTGCGTGAACTGGTGGAACTGCCGCCAGAAACCAGCTCTAAAGTCGCTGTAGAAAAAGACCGTCGTCGTATGAAGGCGAATCAGATTCGTCGTGCGGTGAAACGTCATAGCCAGGTGAGCGGTGGTCGCCGTTCTGGCGGACGTAATAATAACGGTTAATTTAAGATAAGTATAAAATAAAGGCCCTGCGGGGCCTTTTCTTCATTTGAAGCATGATAAATAGTCGCAGTATTTTAATTTAATTTCATACTTGCTTATGAATAATACCCGGAAATAGCCACATTACTATTTAATTATCTGAGATAAACTCAACGTCAAGAGGTGGGTTATGATTAGATATAGTGGAATATTTCTATCGCTGTTAATGCTTTCAGGTTGTGCAACTGAAGCATTGAAAAACGAACAAGCTGAAACTGTTATTACTGCGGGTAACAAAGCAGTAGCAGCGAATGCAAGTTTCTTTAAACAATACTATGCTTCTCGTGAAAACTTCCTTGTTAATTTCTATGCAACTAATCCGGATTGTGCCCTGCGACCTGATTATGCCATAGATATAGGCGGTGATGGTAATGGAGGGAAATTATGCCAGCGTCCAGGGCCAAATACAAAACAAGTACAATTAGTCCCTTTCGAGAAAGAAAAATTACTTGCTTCAATGGAAGTCATTAATAGCATGAGCGCTTATGTAGAACTTCTGACTGAGGATATGGCAACAACGGAAAGTCAGCAAGTGGCATTACTTAAACAGGCTCTGGATCACGCAAACAACGCACAAACACTACTTGGTGTTTCACATAGCAAAGATTTAGCTCAGTCTGCAGCAGCGGTTAAAGATTTGGTAAATTATTTCAATGAGTTATATATAATTAAAGTCAATTCTGGAAAAATAGGCAAAACGGTAGATGAAAACTGGGTAAGACTTATAAAGAACATGGCAGTTTTGCGCAATGATATTTATACAAAAAGCAATAAGATTGAAAATTATACCTTTGCGAATGTGCATGATAATATGTTTTATTATAATACGGCATCTAAAAACTCTAAGAATACAGAGTTTAACACTCTGAAAAACAGGAAGGAGTTTCTAAGTTCAGTAATCAATGTGAATGAAACCAGACTACAGGCATCGGCACCTGCCATGCCTGCGATTGAGGCTTTAAATGCCTTTATAGATAAGGGTGATTATCTGAAAAACTTATACGTTAATAAAACACGTACGGCAGCTGAACAAAAAAGATTAAATGAAATATTACGCGCACAAGTAATTAGTGGATTAAAGGCGTCTGAGGGTCTGGCAAAACTACTTATTGCTAGCGGAATAATGTTATAGGAGGCTTTTTATGAACGATGTACAAAATCGTAGAATACTGGCATTACTCGACATGCTGTATAATACCTTGGGCAACAAAACCACATGCAAGGTTTGTCATAAATATTTTATCCTTATCCTCTCGGTTATGAACAATCTGACGATTAACTATGGTACTGAAACCTCACCAGAGTTAAGCGGAATCAGTTATGAAGATGCGAATGTGCTAATTACGGAACTGATATTATTTATTGAAGATGTTGACGCTGAGAATCATGAAGCATATCCGGGACATTTGAATGAGATTAAACGAATTCTGAATTTCGCTATTGCCGCTTGAATATAATTATGATTAAAGCACCTCAAGAGGCAATCTTTTGAGGTGCTTTCACTTAGTAGTCAATCCCGATTTGCGCCTTAACACCTGCATCAAACGCATGTTTGACGGGGCGTAATTCACTGACGGTATCTGCCAGTTCAAGTATATCCCGATGACAGCCACGACCCGTAATAATCACCGTTTGTTGATGTGGACGATCATTTAAGGCTTGCATCACTTCTTCCAGTGGCAAATAGTCATACGCCACCATATACGTCAGCTCATCGAGCAAAACCATATCCAGTGAGGAATCAGCCAGCATCCGCTTTGCATGTTGCCAGACTTCACGGCAGGCGGCGGTATCAGACTCGCGATTTTGCGTATCCCAGGTAAAGCCCGTTGCCATCACCTGAAACTCGACGCCATGCGGCTCCAGCAAATTGCGCTCGCCGTTAGGCCAGGTACCTTTAATAAACTGCACGACCCCCACTTTTTTGCCATGGCCAACCGCGCGAGTTGCGGTACCAAATGCCGCGGTGGTTTTGCCTTTTCCATTGCCGGTAAAGACGATGATAATGCCACGCTCATCCTGCGCTTGCGCCACGCGAGCATCAACTTTCTCTTTAACACGCTGCTGACGCTGTTGGTAGCGTTCATCACTCATTGGGAAATTCCTGGTTTGCGGCCCGGTTGGGCGTCAAAGGTCATGCCGGTTTTACGGCGGCTGTCATCGCCCATCAGCCATAAATAGAGTGGCATGATATCGGCGGGTGTTTTGAGTTTCTGTGGATCTTCGGTGGGGAAAGCACTGGCACGCATTGCAGTACGTGTACCGCCGGGGTTAATGCAGTTGACGCGCAGGCGCTGCTGATATTCATCGGCCAGCACTTGCATCATTCCTTCGGTGGCAAATTTCGACACCGCATATGCGCCCCAGTTGGCTCGTCCCTGACGTCCAACGCTTGATGAGGTAAAGACCAGCGAACCCGCGTCCGATTTGAGTAATAAAGGAAGCAGTGCCTGGGTGAGCATAAAGGTGGCATTAACGTTGACCTGCATGACGTCCTGCCAGACCTGCGGATTTTGTTCGCGCATTGGGCAAACATCGCCGAGCAATCCGGCGTTATGCAGCACGCCGTCCAGACGCGGATAATTAACAGCAATACGCTGTGCCAGTTGTTGGCAGTCTTCAGACGTACAGGTCAGCAAATCGAGAATAAACCATTGCGGCTGGCGTCCTGTCTCTTCGAACATGCTCTGGGCCACCTGACGTAATTTTTCTTCGTTCCGGCCCAGCAGAATGACCGTCGCGCCATAGCGCGCATAAGTTAAGGCGGCTTCACGACCAATGCCGTCGCTGGCGCCTGTCACCAGGATAATACGATCATTGAGTAAATCTTGTTTTGGTTGGTAATGCATGGCTACTCCCCGACGACATCAACAGTCGCGCTGCCAGTGTACTTTATGACTTTGGGGTTTTATGCCTGAAACAGGAGGGCATTTCAATCAGCCTGGGGCGATAACGCCGTAAAATGAATACTTTGTCATACTTTCCCTGCAATAACATCTCTGCGAGACGGCTTAACATGCCTGTTGTAAACTGTGAGCCAAAGCGTTGTTTAACCAAGGTGGGACTCGTGGAATTGTTGTCTGAATATGGTTTGTTTTTGGCGAAAATCGTCACCGTTGTGGTGGCGATTGCGGCTATTGCCGCCATTATTGTCAATGTTGCTCAACGTAATAAACGCCAGCGTGGCGAGTTACGGGTCAACAATCTCAGCGAACAGTATAAGGAGATGAAAGAAGAACTGGCTGCTGCGCTGATGGATCCACATCAGCAAAAACAGTGGCACAAAGCGCAGAAGAAAAAGCACAAGCAAGAAGCGAAGGCAGCGAAAGCAAAAGCCAAACTGGGCGAGGTGACAGCCGAAAGCAAGCCTCGAGTCTGGGTGCTGGATTTCAAAGGCAGCATGGACGCCCATGAAGTGAACGCGCTACGTGAAGAGGTCACTGCGGTACTCGCGGCATTTAAACCGCAGGATCAGGTCGTTCTGCGTCTGGAAAGCCCCGGTGGCATGGTACATGGTTACGGCCTGGCGGCTTCACAGTTGCAGCGCCTGCGCGATAAAAATATTCCTTTAACCGTTACGGTAGACAAAGTGGCTGCCAGCGGCGGTTACATGATGGCCTGTGTGGCAGATAAAATTGTTTCAGCGCCGTTTGCAATTGTTGGCTCTATTGGTGTTGTGGCGCAAATGCCCAACTTTAACCGCTTCCTGAAAAGCAAAGATATTGATATCGAACTGCACACTGCCGGGCAGTATAAGCGCACGCTGACAGTGCTGGGTGAAAACACCGAAGAAGGGCGCGAGAAATTCCGCGAAGAACTGAACGAAACGCATCAGTTATTTAAAGATTTTGTGAAGCGTATGCGTCCGTCTCTGGACATTGAAATGGTGGCAACCGGTGAACACTGGTACGGACAACAGGCGGTGGAGAAAGGGCTGGTTGACGAAATCAACACCAGTGATGAAGTGATCCTTAGCCTGATGGAAGGTCGTGAAGTGGTCAATGTACGCTATATGCAGCGTAAACGGTTGATCGATCGATTCACTGGCAGCGCGGCAGAGAGCGCCGACCGGTTGTTGCTACGCTGGTGGCAACGCGGGCAAAAACCGTTGATGTAAAAGATAAACGCGAGGGTAAAACCTCGCGTTTTGCTTTAATCGACCAGATGGTATTTTTCCGAGAGCACATGGGCCAGGTGTTTGAACATATTAAACACCGCGGTGCTTTTCGCTGTCGGCAATCCTTGTTCATCTAAAAAATAATCGCCGCTAAACACCAGCACGCCATTACGCTGCGTGACGCCGGTGGCTTCAATCCCTGCGAGCGTATCCTCATGCTCACGTATGATTTTGTTAGCCTCTTTCAACAACGTTTCGCGGTCGATGGGTTGTGTCTCTTTGTTCATTATTTACTCCTTAAACAAGGACATTAGTCTACGCCAGGCATGGCTTGCAGACAAATATACCACGCTGACGGCAAGAGCGCCTTACTGGCAACTTTGGATTTTGCATGCTAATAAAGTTGCGTAACGGATTTTATCAGGTACAGTGTGACGCTTTCGTCAATCTGGCAATAGATTTGCTTGACATTCGACCAAAATTACGTCGTGCTATAGCGCCTGTAGGCCAAGACCTGTTAACTCAGTCACCTGAATTATCGTGAACAGAGTCACGACAAGGGGTTGATATCCGCAGAGAGCGAGTCCATATCGGTAACTCGTTGCCAGTGGAAGGTTTATCAATGTGCGACGCATTCCTGGAAGAATCAAATTAGGTAAGGTGAATATGGGTAAAGCTCTTGTCATCGTTGAGTCCCCGGCAAAAGCCAAAACGATCAACAAGTATCTGGGTAGTGACTACGTGGTGAAATCCAGTGTCGGTCACATCCGCGATTTGCCGACCAGTGGCTCAGCTGCCAAAAAGAGTGCCGACTCTACCTCCACCAAGACGGCTAAAAAGCCTAAAAAGGATGAACGTGGCGCTCTCGTCAACCGTATGGGGGTTGACCCGTGGCACAATTGGGAGGCGCACTATGAAGTGTTGCCAGGTAAAGAGAAGGTCGTCTCTGAACTGAAACAACTGGCTGAAAAAGCCGACCACATCTATCTCGCAACCGACCTTGACCGCGAAGGGGAAGCCATTGCATGGCACCTGCGGGAAGTGATTGGTGGTGATGATGCGCGCTATAGCCGAGTGGTATTTAACGAAATTACGAAAAACGCGATTCGTCAGGCATTTAACAAGCCAGGTGAGCTGAATATCGATCGTGTTAATGCCCAGCAGGCGCGTCGCTTTATGGACCGCGTGGTGGGGTATATGGTTTCTCCGCTGCTGTGGAAAAAAATTGCTCGTGGTCTGTCTGCCGGGCGTGTGCAGTCGGTGGCGGTCCGCCTGGTGGTTGAACGTGAGCGTGAAATTAAAGCGTTCGTACCGGAAGAGTTCTGGGAAGTGGATGCCAGCACGACCACGCCATCCGGCGAAGCATTGGCTTTGCAGGTGACCCATCAGAATGACAAACCGTTCCGTCCGGTCAATAAAGAACAAACTCAGGCTGCGGTAAGTCTGCTGGAAAAAGCGCGCTATAGCGTGCTGGAACGTGAAGACAAACCGACCACCAGTAAACCTGGTGCTCCTTTTATTACCTCCACGCTGCAACAGGCTGCCAGCACCCGTCTTGGTTTTGGCGTGAAAAAGACCATGATGATGGCGCAGCGTCTGTATGAAGCAGGCTATATCACTTACATGCGTACCGACTCTACTAACCTGAGTCAGGACGCGGTAAATATGGTTCGCGGTTATATCAGCGATAACTTTGGTAATAAATATCTGCCGGAAAGTCCGAATCAGTACGCCAGCAAAGAAAACTCACAGGAAGCGCACGAAGCGATTCGTCCTTCTGACGTCAATGTGATGGCGGAATCGCTGAAGGATATGGAAGCGGACGCACAGAAACTTTACCAGTTAATCTGGCGTCAGTTTGTTGCCTGTCAGATGACCCCGGCGAAATATGATTCCACCACGCTGACCGTTGGTGCAGGCGATTTCCGCCTGAAAGCACGCGGACGTATTCTGCGCTTTGATGGCTGGACGAAAGTAATGCCTGCGCTGCGTAAAGGCGATGAAGATCGTATTTTACCGGCGGTCGATAAAGGCGACTCCCTGTCGCTTGTTGAACTGACTCCGGCACAGCACTTTACCAAGCCGCCAGCCCGTTTCAGCGAAGCCTCGCTGGTTAAAGAACTGGAAAAACGCGGTATTGGTCGTCCGTCTACCTATGCGTCGATTATTTCGACCATCCAGGATCGCGGCTATGTGCGTGTGGAAAACCGTCGATTCTATGCGGAAAAAATGGGTGAAATCGTAACCGATCGCCTGGAGGAAAATTTCCGCGAATTAATGAATTACGACTTCACCGCGCAGATGGAAAACAGTCTCGACCAGGTGGCAAATCACGAAGCGGAATGGAAAGCCGTACTGGATCACTTCTTCTCGGATTTCACCCAGCAGCTTGATAAAGCGGAAAAAGATCCGGAAGAGGGCGGTATGCGCCCGAACCAGATGGTTCTGACCAGCATTGACTGCCCGACTTGTGGTCGCAAAATGGGTATTCGTACAGCGAGCACCGGGGTATTCCTTGGCTGTTCTGGCTATGCGCTGCCGCCGAAAGAGCGTTGCAAAACCACCATTAACCTGGTGCCGGAAAACGAAGTACTGAACGTACTGGAAGGCGAAGACGCTGAAACTAACGCCCTGCGCGCCAAACGTCGTTGCCCGAAATGCGGCACGGCGATGGACAGCTATCTCATCGATCCAAAACGTAAGTTGCATGTTTGTGGTAATAACCCAACCTGCGATGGTTACGAGATCGAAG
This sequence comes from Escherichia sp. E14V7, assembly GCF_004212225.1. NCBI lineage: Bacteria > Pseudomonadati > Pseudomonadota > Gammaproteobacteria > Enterobacterales > Enterobacteriaceae > Escherichia > Escherichia sp. E14V7. Next base: position 139,188 of record NZ_RHJJ01000008.1, on the reverse strand, counting down.
AGGGCGAATTCCGCATTAAAGGTTATGACGGCCCGATCGTTGAGTGTGAAAAATGTGGCTCTGAAATGCACCTGAAAATGGGGCGTTTCGGTAAATACATGGCCTGCACCAACGAAGAGTGTAAAAACACGCGTAAGATTTTACGTAACGGCGAAGTGGCGCCACCGAAAGAAGATCCGGTTCCGCTGCCAGAATTAGCGTGCGAAAAATCGGATGCTTATTTCGTGCTGCGTGACGGCGCTGCTGGAGTGTTCCTGGCTGCCAACACCTTCCCGAAATCTCGTGAAACGCGTGCGCCGCTGGTTGAAGAGCTTTATCGCTTCCGCGACCGTCTGCCGGAAAAACTGCGTTATCTGGCGGAGGCTCCGCAGCAAGATCCAGACGGTAATAAGACAATGGTTCGCTTTAGCCGTAAAACCAAACAGCAATATGTCTCTTCGGAAAAAGACGGAAAGGCAACTGGCTGGTCAGCATTTTATGTTGATGGCAAATGGGTTGAAGGGAAAAAATAACCTTTAAGTCTGTCAGGTTTTTATAAACAAAGGGTCGCAAAAGCGGCCCTTTTTCATTGCATATTATTTTTTCTACACACCTATACACTAAAGCTATAAATGATATAGTGGTTATAGTTATCACTTTTTTTATTATTAAATCGTATTAGTCACCCGCCAGGTGTGGCGAAAAAACGATGTTCTGATGGCGTCTAATTGGATGGTTTAACATGAAATTACAACAACTTCGCTATATTGTTGAGGTAGTCAATCATAACCTGAATGTCTCCTCAACGGCTGAAGGACTTTACACATCACAACCCGGGATCAGTAAGCAAGTCAGAATGTTGGAAGATGAACTGGGCATTCAAATTTTTTCCCGTAGCGGTAAGCACCTGACGCAGGTAACCCCCGCAGGGCAGGAAATTATTCGTATTGCTCGTGAAGTGTTGTCAAAGGTCGACGCCATTAAATCGGTAGCCGGTGAACACACCTGGCCTGATAAAGGTTCGCTATATATTGCCACTACCCATACTCAGGCACGTTATGCGCTGCCAAATGTCATTAAAGGCTTTATCGAGCGTTATCCTCGCGTTTCTTTGCATATGCATCAGGGCTCGCCGACACAAATTGCTGATGCAGTCTCTAAAGGTAATGCCGATTTCGCAATCGCCACGGAAGCCCTGCATTTATATGAAGATTTAGTGATGTTGCCGTGCTACCACTGGAACCGGGCCATTGTGGTAACCCCGGATCATCCTCTGGCGGGCAAAAAGGAAATCACGATTGAAGAACTGGCGCAGTATCCGCTAGTAACGTATACCTTCGGCTTTACCGGCCGTTCCGAACTGGACACAGCCTTTAACCGCGCAGGACTGACGCCGCGAATTGTCTTCACAGCAACTGATGCTGACGTCATTAAAACCTACGTTCGTCTTGGGCTGGGAGTAGGGGTCATTGCCAGCATGGCGGTCGATCCGGTTTCAGACCCCGATCTGGTGCGTGTCGATGCACATGATATCTTCAGCCACAGCACAACTAAAATTGGTTTTCGCCGTAGTACGTTTTTACGCAGCTATATGTATGATTTCATTCAGCGTTTTGCGCCGCATTTAACGCGAGACGTCGTTGATGCCGCCGTTGCACTGCGTTCCAATGAAGAAATTGAAGTCATGTTCAAAGATATCAAATTGCCAGAAAAATAATTACCCACGTTATTTCCGGCATCTTTTTATGTGACAAAGGTGCCGGAATATATTCTCTATTCCTTTTTATTTGTTAGTCGCTCACAATATAAATATCCACAAAAAATTTATGGCAAATCGAGCATAAAGTAGTGTCTATTTATCCGCGTTGCAAACTCCACTCTTCAAATATCTATTTCAGGTCAAAAGATTGAATTATTCACTGGAAACGATTCGTAAATTCGCTGGATTTTTGACTAAAGTTTCATTAGGATTTGTCCTATCATTTGATTAATTATAGCAATCGTTTAGCGTCTTTCTGATAAGTGATGGCGATTATATGAGGTTAGCAATGCCTTCTGGAAATCAGGCCCCCCGCCGGGACCCTGAATTAAAACGCAAAGCCTGGCTTGCGGTATTTCTTGGTTCTGCGCTCTTTTGGGTGGTTGTCGCACTGCTGATTTGGAAAGTGTGGGGATAACTATGGTCGTTCAGGAGCAACATCAGGAACCGTCACCATTATGTCAGCAGAATGACAATGCAACGGAAACGAAACGGGATTGTTCAGTCGTTATACCCCATAGCTGGAAACTAACACCGCAACAGCAAGCCTTTATAGAGATGTTTGCTGAAGATGATCAGCAGAAACAATAATTATCATCATTCTTGTTACCCAATATATTAATGAATATAACGGCTTTTAATACACCACAGCAATAACCGGTTGAGTTATCTCAACATAAAGTAATAACAGTTAAGGGTGTAGCCTATGATCACTACAAATACGAAATACTGGTCCTGGATGGGCGCATTTTCTCTGTCGATGCTCTTCTGGGCCGAACTCATCTGGATCGTTACTCACTGATCCCTGACCCCGCTGCGGCGGGGTTTTCTTTTGCGTTGCCACAAGGTTTCTCCTCTTTTATCAATTTGGGTTGTTATCAAATCGTTATGCGATGTTTGTGTTATCTTTAATATTCACCCTGAAGAGAATCAGGGCATCGCAACCCTGTTATTAAGGAGGAGCTATGTCGTCAACCCTACGAGAAGCCAGTAAGGACACGTTGCAGGCCAAAGATAAAACTTACCACTACTACAGCCTGCCGCTTGCTGCCAAATCACTGGGCGATATCACCCGTCTGCCCAAGTCACTCAAAGTTCTGCTCGAAAACCTGCTGCGCTGGCAGGATGGCAATTCGGTCACCGAAGAAGATATTCATGCGCTGGCGGGATGGCTGAAAAATGCCCATGCCGATCGCGAAATTGCCTACCGTCCAGCCAGAGTGCTGATGCAGGATTTTACCGGCGTACCTGCTGTTGTTGATCTTGCGGCGATGCGGGAAGCAGTAAAACGTCTCGGTGGCGATACCGCGAAGGTGAATCCGCTCTCACCGGTCGATCTGGTGATTGACCACTCGGTTACCGTCGATCGCTTTGGCGATGATGAGGCATTTGAGGAAAACGTACGCCTGGAAATGGAGCGCAACCACGAGCGTTATGTGTTTCTGAAATGGGGGCAACAGGCGTTCAGTCGTTTTAGCGTTGTGCCACCAGGCACTGGGATTTGCCACCAGGTGAACCTTGAATATCTCGGCAAAGCGGTGTGGAGTGAATTGCAGGAGGGGGAATGGATTGCTTATCCGGATACGCTCGTCGGCACCGACTCGCACACGACCATGATTAACGGTCTTGGTGTGTTGGGCTGGGGCGTTGGTGGAATCGAAGCGGAAGCGGCGATGTTAGGTCAGCCAGTTTCCATGCTTATTCCTGATGTGGTGGGCTTTAAACTCACCGGTAAACTGCGTGAAGGTATTACCGCCACCGACCTGGTGCTGACCGTTACTCAGATGCTACGTAAACATGGCGTAGTAGGTAAATTCGTCGAATTTTACGGTGATGGTCTGGATTCACTGCCACTGGCGGATCGTGCAACCATTGCCAATATGTCGCCGGAATATGGTGCGACCTGCGGCTTCTTCCCAATCGATGCTGTCACTCTCGATTACATGCGGTTAAGCGGCCGTAGTGAAGACCAGGTTGAACTGGTTGAGAAATATGCTAAAGCGCAGGGGATGTGGCGGAACGCAGGTGATGAACCGGTGTTTACCAGTACGCTTGAATTGGATATGAACGACGTAGTCGCTAGTCTTGCCGGTCCAAAGCGTCCACAAGATCGTGTTGCGCTGCCTGATGTGCCAAAAGCTTTTGCCGCCAGTAACGAACTGGAAGTCAACGCCACGCATAAAGATCGCCAGCCGGTCGATTATGTTATGAACGGGCATCAGTATCAGTTGCCTGATGGTGCAGTGGTTATTGCTGCGATAACGTCGTGTACCAATACCTCTAACCCCAGCGTGCTGATGGCGGCCGGATTACTGGCGAAAAAAGCCGTCACCCTGGGGCTGAAACGACAACCGTGGGTCAAAGCGTCTCTCGCGCCTGGCTCGAAAGTGGTTTCTGACTATCTGGCAAAAGCCAAACTGACGCCGTATCTTGATGAACTGGGCTTTAACCTTGTGGGCTATGGTTGTACCACCTGTATTGGTAACTCTGGTCCGTTGCCCGATCCTATCGAAACCGCGATCAAAAAGGGCGATTTAACCGTTGGCGCGGTACTGTCTGGCAACCGTAACTTTGAAGGACGTATTCATCCGCTGGTTAAAACCAACTGGTTGGCTTCGCCGCCGCTGGTGGTTGCCTATGCACTGGCGGGCAATATGAATATCAACCTGGCTTCTGAACCTCTGGGGCACGATCGTAAAGGCGATCCGGTATATCTGAAAGATATCTGGCCATCGACTCAAGAGATTGCTCGCGCTGTTGCGCAAGTCTCCACTGAAATGTTCCGTAAGGAGTACGCGGAAGTTTTCGAAGGGACTGCGGAGTGGAAGGAGATTAAGGTTGTACGATCAGATACCTACGGATGGCAGGATGATTCGACCTACATTCGCTTATCGCCTTTCTTTGATGAAATGCAGGCAACCCCTGCGCCAGTTGAAGATATTCACGGCGCGCGAATTCTGGCAATGCTGGGTGATTCGGTTACCACTGACCATATCTCTCCGGCAGGTAGCATTAAGCCTGATAGCCCCGCGGGTCGATATCTACAAGGTCGTGGTGTTGAGCGTAAAGATTTTAACTCCTACGGTTCGCGTCGTGGTAACCATGAAGTGATGATGCGTGGCACGTTCGCCAATATTCGCATTCGTAACGAAATGGTGCCTGGTGTTGAAGGGGGGATGACGCGCTATCTACCAGGCAATGATGTTATCTCTATTTATGATGCGGCGATGCGCTATCAGCAAGAGAAAACACCGCTGGCGGTAATTGCCGGGAAAGAATATGGCTCAGGTTCGAGTCGAGACTGGGCGGCAAAAGGCCCGCGTCTGCTCGGTATTCGCGTGGTGATAGCAGAATCGTTTGAACGTATTCACCGTTCGAATTTAATCGGCATGGGTATTTTGCCGCTGGAGTTCCCGCAAGGTGTGACGCGTAAATCGTTAGGGCTGACGGGGGAAGAGAAGATTGATATTGCCGATCTGCAAAATCTGCAACCTGGCGCTACGGTTCCTGTGACACTAACGCGAGCTGATGGTGTGCAGGACGTTGTGCCGTGCCGTTGTCGTATCGACACTACAACAGAATTAACCTATTACCAGAACGACGGTATTTTGCATTATGTCATTCGTAATATGTTGAAGTAATTCAGCTTTATTTGCCGGATGTGGATCATCCGGCAAATATATTAAGTCTGTAGCGAACAGGGTTATTTGTTGAACAAATGGCCCATTTTCTCGGCTTTAGTATCGAGATAGTGTTCGTTATTTGGGTTACGGCCAACAATCAACGGCACGCGCTCAACAATGTTGATACCTGCTTCGGTCAGAATTTCGACTTTTTTCGGGTTGTTGGTTAACAGACGGACTTCATTAACGCCCAGTAACTTGAACATGTCGGCGCAAAGGGTGAAATCACGTTCATCAGCGGCGAAACCTAACTGATGATTGGCCTCTACAGTATCGTAACCTTGATCCTGTAACGCATAAGCACGGATTTTATTCAACAAACCGATGTTACGTCCTTCCTGACGGTGGTACAGCAAAATACCACGGCCTTCTTCGGCAATATGCGTCAGTGCCGCTTCAAGCTGGAAGCCACAATCGCAGCGCAAGCTGAACAGGGCATCACCGGTCAGACACTCAGAATGGACGCGTGCCAGGACAGGAGTATGTCCTGAAATGTCGCCATAAACTAACGCGACATGATCGTGTCCGGTTGCCAGTTCTTCAAATCCCACCATCAGGAAATCGCCCCATGGGGTTGGCAGTTTGGCTTCTGCCACACGTTTAAGCTGCATGAAATTCTCCAGATAATGCTGGTTCTGTATTGGCTTATTTTGCCATAACGCGAAGGGGTTCTCCTAATCACGACGCGCCAATCGTTCACTGAATGGCACAAATCTGTCAATTTTTACTGGAGCAGGCATTTTCAGTTATGATTGTGGGAATTATAAAAAGGAGAGGCCATGCGTTCGATTGCCAGACGTACCGCAGTGGGAGCTGCACTATTACTTGTAATGCCGGTAGCTGTATGGATTTCTGGCTGGCGTTGGCAACCAGGAGATCAAAGTTGGCTGTTAAAAGTGGCCTTTTGGGTCACTGAAACCGTTACTCAGCCCTGGGGCGTCATTACACATCTGATTTTATTCGCTTGGTTTCTCTGGTGTCTGCGTTTTCGCCTCAAAGCCGCAATTATGCTGTTTACCATTCTGGCTGCGGCGATCCTCATTGGACAAGGCGTGAAATCCTGGATAAAAGATAAAGTTCAGGAGCCGCGCCCCTTTGTGATATGGCTGGAAAAAACACATCATATTCCGGTTGAGGAGTTCTACAATTTAAAACGTGCGGAACGCGGAAGTTTAGTGAAAGAACAGTTGGCTGCAGAAAATAATATACCGGGCTATTTACGCTCTCACTGGCAGAAAGAGACGGGTTTTGCCTTTCCTTCCGGTCACACGATGTTTGCTGCCAGTTGGGCGCTGCTGGCCGTTGGGTTACTGTGGCCGCGTCGGCGAACTTTCACCATTGCACTCTTGCTGGTTTGGGCCACGGGAGTCATGGGAAGCCGCCTACTGCTCGGGATGCATTGGCCGCGTGATTTGGTGGTGGCTACATTGATTTCGTGGGCGCTGGTGGCGGTGGCAACCTGGCTTGCACAACGAATTTGTGGGCCATTAACACCACCTCCGGAAGAAAATCGTGAGATAGCGCAACGAGAAGAAGAAAGTTAACGCTGGTTGATTTTCTGATTTTCGCCCTTAAATCACCAACAATGCACGTAGTTGCCATTTCGCAGTCGGCGTGAAAATGGTACTTTAAAGGGCTATTGCGGTAAGTTGACCATAATTTATGCGCTCTAACCACATAACGGGAAGTAATGTGAAATATTTACTCATTTTCTTATTGGTGTTGGCGATTTTCGTGATTTCGGTCACGTTAGGTGCGCAGAACGATCAACAGGTGACGTTTAACTATCTGTTAGCGCAAGGGGAGTATCGTATCTCTACTTTGCTGGCGGTATTGTTTGCTGCGGGCTTTGCTATCGGTTGGTTAATTTGCGGACTGTTCTGGCTGCGAGTTCGTGTTTCTCTGGCGCGTGCTGAACGTAAAATAAAGCGACTGGAAAACCAGCTTTCACCCGCGACTGATGTGGCGGTAGCGCCGCATGCGTCAGTGGCGAAGGAATAACCTTCTATGCTGGAGTTGTTGTTTCTGCTTTTGCCTGTAGCCGCTGCCTATGGCTGGTATATGGGCCGCAGAAGTGCGCAACAAAACAAGCAAGATGAAGCCAATCGCCTGTCACGTGATTACGTGGCGGGGGTTAACTTTCTGCTTAGCAATCAACAAGATAAGGCGGTGGACCTGTTCCTCGATATGCTCAAAGAGGATACCGGCACCGTTGAAGCCCACCTTACGCTCGGAAACTTGTTCCGATCCCGTGGCGAAGTCGATCGCGCAATTCGCATCCACCAAACTTTAATGGAAAGCGCCTCGCTGACCTATGAACAGCGCCTGTTGGCAATTCAGCAACTGGGTCGTGATTACATGGCTGCCGGGTTGTACGATCGTGCGGAAGATATGTTTAATCAATTGACTGATGAAACTGACTTCCGTGTTGGCGCTTTGCAACAACTCCTGCAAATCTACCAGGCCACCAGTGAATGGCAAAAGGCGATCGATGTCGCCGAACGTTTGGTTAAACTGGGTAAAGATAAACAGCGGGTCGAAATAGCTCATTTCTATTGTGAATTAGCTCTTCAATACATTGCCAGCGACGATCTCGATCGTGCCATGACCTTGCTGAAAAAAGGGGCGGCGGCCGACAAAAACAGCGCGCGCGTATCCATCATGATGGGGCGTGTGTTTATGGCCAAAGGCGAGTACGGCAAAGCCGTCGAAAGCCTGCAACGCGTTATTTCTCAGGACAGAGAACTGGTCAGCGAAACGTTGGAAATGCTGCAAACCTGCTATCAGCAGTTGGGTAAAACTGACGAATGGGCAGAGTTTCTCCAGCGAGCGGTGGAAGAAAATACGGGTGCTGATGCTGAACTGATGCTTGCTGACATCATTGAATCGCGTGACGGGAGCGATGCAGCTCAGGTTTACATTACGCGGCAGTTGCAACGTCATCCAACCATGCGCGTGTTCCACAAATTGATGGATTACCACCTCAATGAAGCGGAAGAAGGGCGTGCAAAAGAGAGCCTGATGGTGCTGCGCGATATGGTTGGTGAGAAGGTACGCAGTAAGCCGCGTTATCGCTGCCAGAAGTGTGGTTTTACCGCTTATACCCTTTACTGGCATTGTCCGTCCTGTCGGGCCTGGTCGACCATTAAACCAATTCGTGGTCTGGACGGCCTGTAGTTTTAAAAAAAATCAACTTTAGTTACAACATACTAATAGTTGTTATCAACAAATGTGCTTCGGTAACTCCTGTATGGAAAAGCCTGACAGGGGAGAAATCGCAACTGTTAATTTTTTATTTCCACGGGTAGAATGCACGCCGTTTACCTTTTTCGCGCCACTTCCGGTGCCCATCATCAAGAAGGTCTGGTCATGACGTTAACTGCTTCATCTTCTTCCCGCGCTGTTACGCGTTCTCCCGTCGTTGTTGCCCTTGATTATAATAATCGTGATGCTGCGCTGGCATTTGTCGACAAAATCGACCCACGCGATTGTCGTCTGAAAGTTGGCAAAGAGATGTTTACGCTGTTTGGGCCACAGTTTGTCCGTGAACTGCAAGAGCGTGGTTTTGATATCTTCCTTGACCTGAAATTTCACGACATTCCCAACACAGCAGCGCACGCCGTGGCCGCAGCGGCTGACTTAGGTGTGTGGATGGTGAATGTTCATGCCTCTGGCGGGGCGCGTATGATGACCGCAGCTCGTGAGGCGCTGGTTCCGTTTGGCAAAGACGCGCCGTTGTTAATAGCGGTAACTGTGCTGACTAGCATGGAATCAAGCGATCTGGCTGATCTCGGCGTGACACTGTCACCAGCGGATTATGCAGAGCGTCTGGCGGCGTTGACACAAAAATGTGGTCTTGATGGCGTGGTGTGTTCTGCCCAGGAAGCCGTTCGTTTTAAACAAGCGTTTGGTCAGGACTTCAAACTGGTTACGCCGGGTATTCGTCCGCAGGGGAGTGATGCTGGCGACCAGCGCCGCATTATGACGCCAGAACAGGCGCTGGCAGCTGGGGTTGATTATATGGTGATTGGTCGCCCGGTGACGCAATCTGCGGATCCAGCGCAAACGCTGAAAGCGATCAACGCCTCGTTACAGCGGAGTGCATAATGAGTGATTCCAACAGCCGTCTGGTCTATTCAACGGAGACTGGACGTATCGATGAACCGAAAGTAGCCCCTGTACGCCCTAAAGGTGATGGCGTTGTGCGTATTCAACGTCAAACCAGCGGCCGTAAAGGTAAGGGTGTTTGCCTGATTACTGGTGTTGATCTCGATGAAGCTGAACTGATAAAGCTAGCGGCAGAACTGAAGAAAAAATGCGGCTGCGGAGGGGCAGTAAAAGAGGGAGTTATCGAAATTCAGGGTGATAAGCGTGATTTATTAAAATCAATGCTTGAAGCGAAAGGCATGAAGGTAAAACTCGCCGGCGGTTAACAAAAAAAGCCACGAAAATATTCGTGGCTTTCGTTTATTTTACTGTGTGTATTATTCAGTTATTTCGTACTGAACAGAGTTAAGCGTATTATAATTGCGAGTCGCTAATCGACATTTATTTACGATTATTTACCGACCTGGTGACCGATAATACCACCGACTGCTGCACCGCCTAACGTACCCAGCGTGCTGCCATCAGTCAGTACTGCGCCACCTAAAGCACCTGCACCCGCACCGATTGCGGTATTACGATCTCGTTTAGACCAGTTAGAACAGGCACTCAGAGACATAGCCAGCGTAATCGCCAGAACAGCCGCGGTCATTTTTTTGCTCGTTACAAACATAATACTCTCTCCTGAATTTATGATTCACGGAAGTAAGCTCTCTTTAACTATAATAGTTAAGACGCTTTCTGAAAAAGTTATTTTCCGTGAAATCCTCTCGCGCAGGGTTATATCACGCAGGTGACAGTCACTTCCTGTTATATCGCTAATGTTAAGTTTACAACTTTGAAGTTTTAAGGACAGGTAAATAGTCTTAATTAACAACCAGGAATCATCTTAGAGCGGATGATTTGCGAAAGTGCAAATCATCCGTAGAGGAGGGGAAATTAATTGTTGATGACGTGAACCGTCAGTCTATTATGCTCAAGATGCAACAGGTGGCTTGCAGGTATCTTCGAGTCGGTAATGACCCGTTTGATTTTCTCAACAGGGCCGATGGAGTAAGAATGTACGGCACCAAATTTTGAGCTGTCCGTCAGAACTATTGCTTCGCACTCTTTTTCCAACACGGCATTGACTACGTCGGTACGCATCATATCGCGTCCAGTAAATCCAGTTTCAGGTTGCCAGCCATCAATACCAATAAATGCCTTACTGAAATGAACCTGCTGGATACACTGACGTGTCAGAGGGCCAACCATGCTTTCGCTTTTTTTCTGGTACACGCCACCAAGTAGAATGACTTCACAGGGTGCGTCTTTCAACAAATGCGCAATGTAGCTGCTAACCGTAATGATGGTAACATCTTTCTTCTGTTCGCCTAACGTGCGAGCCAGAAGGGCATTGCTGCTGCCATTTTCAATAAAGATAGTTTCACCTGACTGAACCAGAGAAGCCGCAAACTCGGCAAGTTCACGCTTCAGCGTATAATTACTCATCATCCGGGTTTCAACATCATCGCTATCAAGCGAAACTGCAAAACCATGCGCGCGGCGCAGATAACTCAGTTTTTCGAGGGTGTTGAGATCCTGGCGAATAGTAACTTCAGAAACACCAGTGGCTTTTGCCAGTTCGGTTACGCTAACCTGACCCTGGTCAATGACCATCTGTAGAATTGTTTGTTGTCGGGAATTCATCGCTGTAATTCTTATAACGTTATAATATTCAATAAAAAAGCTGACGCGCCTGGCATCCTTTTCTGCTAAATGGAAAGCCTGAAAGCACGACTGTTAAATCTCCCACGGTGCCTTCGGGATGTCTGGCGTAGATGCAGCAACCTGGCGCAAGAGTTCTGCTTTTAGTATCTCGAGATTATGGATCGCAGAGTGGTGATCGCCCGCCACAAGGATATCTAACACAATATCAATACGTTCGGCAACGCGCTGGGCATCAAATTCAGACATGAGGGCATCCTTATGGCAAATAAAGGCAAAAATGAATAATGCAAAAATTGCCACTAAAAGAGAAGCGTATAGTGGCAAAGGCCAATTTTCATTCGAGAAAATGATATGTGATAAGATTATATATCGCTAATTATATACATTCGTCTCTTTATAAGCGTTTCAGGTAACGTTTAAACCAACGTTCAAAGGCCACAGCAGGCATTGGTTTGGCAAACAAAAATCCTTGCCTCTCATTGATGCCGTTCTTGGTTAAAAAGGCATCTTCTTTTGTGCTTTCCACGCCTTCGGCGATGACTTGCAGATTCAATGCCTGTGCGACGGCGACAATCGCACGTACTAATGACTGCGAGACAGGTTGTTTGTGAATATTACGGACAAAAGCCTGGTCAAGTTTAATCGCATCGATGGGAAAACGGGCCAGTTGCGAAAGCGAAGAGTAGCCGGTGCCAAAATCATCCAAATGCACTTGCGCGCCTAACTGACTAAATTGCTGAATGACGGAGAGGGCGAGTTCATCATTTTCTATCAGACAGCTTTCAGTTAACTCGATATCAATAGGGCAGTATTCAAAATTCAGTTCTTGAAGAACCTGCTTCAGATCGGTAAAAAGAGTTTGATCGGCAAACTGGCGAGCAGAGATGTTCACCGCTACCCGCAGATTAATGCCTTTATCACGCCATTTCGCCACCTGACGCACCACATCGAGAATCACCCAACGTCCTAATGGAACAATTAGCCCAGACTCTTCTGCATAGGAAATAAAGTCTAACGGGGGAATTAGTCCGCGTTCAGGCGACTGCCAGCGCACCAACGCTTCCAGGCTTCGAACTTCACCGCGCCAGGTGATTTTCGGTTGATAATGAATCACTAACTGATCGTTTTCCAGCGCTTTACGCAGGTTGGTATCAAGCCAAAGATATTCGAAAACACGTTGGTTCATTTCTGGCGAAAAAACACAGAACTGTCCGCGCCCACCTTCTTTTGCGGTGTACATTGCGGTGTCGGCATGGCGAATAATGGCTGCGCTGTCCATACCATGTTGTGGCGAAAGTGAAATACCGACGGAACAGCCAGTATAGACTTCAATTAAACCAATGCGGAAGGGTTGGCGAAGCCGGGTTAAAATACGCGATGCCATCGCTTCCAGTGCGCTTTGTGATGTATTGGGTGCCAGTACCAGAAACTCATCCCCGCCAGGACGCGCCAGCACCTGATCCTGTTCAAGGCAGCTTAAAATGGCCAGTGACACCTCACGTAATAACTGGTCGCCAAATAAATGCCCGTAAGCGTCGTTTACCTTTTTAAAATTGTCTAAATCAAGATATACAACACCAACCTTACAGTCGTTAGCTTGATCAATGGCATGATCGATTAACGCCTGCATGGCGTTACGATTCGGTAGTCCAGTGATGCTGTCGGTATTTGCCAGTATGCGAAGTCGTTCCTGGGCGCGACGCTCTTCGGTAATATCGGTGCCGGAACAGATTAAATAGATCTCATTTTTGCCGCTACCGCTGTGCACAAATTTGTTGCGAAACAGAAATAGCCGTTGACCTTTGCGCGTTGGTATCCAGAGCTCAATTTCATAAGCGTTACCACTGCGAAAAAAGCCACGGTTATTGCGGCTGGATGCTGCAGCTTCACGACGGCTCATAAACAGCTTAAATACGCTTTGCCCAATGACATCGTGCTCTTTGAAACCTGTGTATTCTTCACATAATCGGTTAAACCGTTGGATATTTCCCCGGCTGTCAAGAATGACTATCGCGGAATGAGCTTCAGACACTACCTGTTCAGCAAAAGAGAGTCCATGCGATAAATCGCGGGCTACTGCCAGTGTGTCATGCCATGCAGACGCGTTGCCGCCCCATTCGCGCTTATTGATTTTTCGTCCAACCAGATGCACAGAAAGATCGCTCTCATTGACGGTCAGACTCATCATCAAGCTGGAAGTAATGACCGTCATTTCCCTGATGCGAGCTGCCTGTTCGGCAGATAACTGCAAAGTACGTTCAGGTTCAGTGGTTTCGGTGGTGGAAAAGCGCAACACATCGCTGCTTTCCGATAAACGCCAGTATGGATTGTGCGATCCGAGAAAGTTGTACAACGTTGTGGACTCCCTAACTGTTTTCATGAAGCGTGTCTTCCGGTTAACAGCGGAGTTCGCGATTAAAAGAAAGGTCCAACATGAATTACATAAAATTAGCGACGGCTAAACGTATTGTTTTATTTATATATTTATTTGTAATCCAGTTTTGGAAAAACGCCAGTTTACAAACGAAAGTCTGTGAAAAAAATCTGGGGGGATAAAAACGAATGCGGAGACGAGTAAAGTAAACGGCCCATCCGTAATGAATGGGCCGCAAAAGAATATTACGCTACCGGACGAGCAATAATGCTGCGAGTTTCCATACGAACTTCGGCAATAGTGACGTCGATAACATCGGTTACCTTGTAAACCGTTTCACCTTTAATTTGCACGGTGCCATTTTCCTGACTGCAAACCAGTTCATCACGCACAGCGTGTAAGAAAGGCGCAGGAATAAAAGCGATAGCGCCATTATCAACCAGACGCACACGCATGCCGCCACGGCTGATATCGACAATTTCCGCCGCAAAACGGGTGTCGGTCCCGGCTTTGTCTTTCAGGAAGCGTGCGTATAACCAATCACCGACATCACGTTCCGCCATCCGGTTGAGACGACGACGCTCTGCCATTTGGACGGTGATTTCATCCTGCGGACGCGTCGCCGTTTCGCCTTTGATGACCGCTTTCAGCAGACGATGGTTGATCATGTCGCCATACTTACGGATTGGTGAGGTCCAGGTGGCATACGCTTCCAGGCCGAGGCCAAAGTGAGGGCCTGGTTCAATGCTGATTTCGGCAAAGGACTGGAAACGACGAATACGGCTGTCGAGGAAACCGGTCGGTTGCGCATCCAGTTCGCGACGCAGCTTGCAGAAACCATCCAGCGTGAGCACTTCTTCAGCATCGACATGCAGACCGTGCGTTTTTAGCAATGCTGCCAGCGCTTCAGCATTTGCCGGATCAAAGCCCATATGCACGTTATAGATGCCAAAACCGAGCTTATCGCGCAGTACGCGGGCCGCACAAATGTTAGCGGCGATCATCGCTTCTTCGACAATACGGTTGGCAATGCGACGAGGCTCGGCGACGATATCCAGCACTTCACCTTTTTCACCGAGAATAAAACGGTAATCCGGGCGATCTTTAAACACCAGTGCATGGTTATGGCGCCACTCACCGCGACGCTGACAAATTTGCGCCAGGAGGCGAATTTGCTCGGCAATTGCCTCATTTTCTGGCTGCCAGTCGCCGGTGTTTTCCAGCCAGTCGGAAACCTGGTCATAAACCAGTTTCGCTTTGGACTCGATGGTTGCGGCAAAGAACTCGATATTGTCTTCAATGGTGCCATCTGCGGAGAGCGTCATCCGACACGCCAGTACCGGGCGAACTTCATTGGCGCGCAGTGAGCAGAGATCGTCGGAAAGCTCACGCGGCAGCATTGGGATGTTGAAACCTGGCAGATAGTTGGTGAATGCACGAACTTTTGCCGCTTTGTCCAGTTTACTACCTTCTGCAATCCACGCGGTTGGATCGGCAATCGCCACGATCAGTTGCAGTTTGTCATCCGGGAGCGCCTTCGCGAAGAGGGCGTCATCCATATCTTCCGTGCTGGCGCTATCGATGGTGACAAAATCCAGTGCAGTCAGATCTTCGCGCACCAGACCTTCGTCGAGCATTTCAGTAGCAACGCCGTTCGGCGCTTCTTTTTCCAGGTTATGACGCGCCAGAGTTACCCACCACGGCACGAAGTGATCGTCGCCAAAAGTGATGTACTGCGTGAGTTCTGCATAGAAAGAACGATCGCCTTTCAATGGATGACGGCGCATTTCGGCAACTGCCCAGTCGCCTTCTTTGAATTCATGTGTCAGGCCACGGGCTGCGCGGCAAGGAATGGCATCTTTCAATAATGGATGATCAGGGACAATGGCCAGACGGTCATTCTTGCCCTGAACTTTACCCACGAAGCGGGTTAGAAAAGGTTCAACCAGTTCTTCTGGTTCGGCAGATTCACGATCTTTTTCGCTGTGGATGACTGCGATAATTCTGTCGCCATGCATCACTTTTTTCATTTGCGGCGGCGGAATGAAATAACTTTTCTGTGCATCGACTTCCAGGAAGCCAAAGCCTTTTTCAGTGGCTTTTACCACCCCTTCAGCGCGGGGCGTCTGGGAATGCAGTTGCTGTTTAAGCTGCGCTAGCAGCGGGTTGTCCTGAAACATAATTGTCTATTTTGGTGGCCATTAGAGCGGCTGACAGTTTTACGCGATTCTGTCTGACGCAGCAAGGTTAATATGCTTCACCCAACGCGATTTTTAAGCGATTGATCCAGCCACAAAGCCCGCTCCATACCAACAAATTAATAACCTGCGTTGATGATATTTCGTGTTCGAGTAATGGGCTGAACTGGGCGGCGCTAAAGCGATCGGGTGCTCGGGTCAGCCATTGTATCGCCTGAACGGTAGCGCGCTCAACACAATGGCTGTCAGCCCACCGATTAATTTCATTTTCGCCCTGACGTAGAATGAGGATTGCCTCTTTATATTCTGCTGTTGAATATGTTTGGCTGGCGAAGCAAGCGGCGCTGCCATTAATCCGCGCGGTTAACAACGTCGCAAGTTGATGGTTGGTTTTGGCGCTAACCAATGTGCTGGCGAATAGCTCCTCAAGGCGTGAAAGTAGAGCGGGGTGAAGATTGAGTATTTCGGTCAGTTGGCTGAGTTCAACCGACGAACTATTCACTGCATCTTCAGGTAATTTTTCTACGGCGTAGCAGGTACGCCAGCGAGTTGATTCATTCGCAAACAGTGATGCATCGGCGTAGTTTTGCATCTCCAGACCGGGTAGCCAACGAACGGGTTGCTCGAGATAAGCCTGCAATGTGGCAATCACTCGCGCCTGAAAACCGACAAAGCCAATAATTTGGTTAATGAACACACAGTCCCAGGCGGTAAGGCCGACATCTTTAAGATGCTCACGGGACCGACCGTCGATAATAGATGGAGAGAAGGCCAGTTGGCGGGCATATTGTGTGATTTGCGCCAGCCGATGATTACTTTCCCTAGAAGAATCCGGTCCGGGAAGTGGTGTCAGGCGCGCGGAATAGTAGTTGCACAACCGCTGGACGCCGCAGACCTGGGCAACAGTCAGGGCTGTAGACAGGCGTTCATAAGCGGTGAATGTCTGCAAGCGGGTCACGGCCAGCTGATCCGGGAACAACGCTCCGGCGAGTGCACGTGCGGGTGCCAGCCATGACTGAAAAGGGGCCAGCGTTTGTTCCTCAAGAATCACGTCGAGCAAAAAAGGGTCGTTGACCTTTGCGGCTTCGGGTACAAGTGGCAGAACGTTATGCTCTGAAGTGCTGGATTGGATTTCATGATACCAGTGGCTTTTGCCTGAACTATGGCGTTGTTCCATGGGCGCTCCTTGGTCATAACGGAAATCGTTATCCTGACGCAAGGCGGGAAGGGGAGAAAGACGGATCGGCGATAACAAATATCAGAAAGGTATAACAGAGAAAATGGGCGGCAGAACGCCGCCCATCTTGACCAACAGAACGATTATTTCAGTTCCAGTTCGTTCATTGCAGCGATGCTGAAACCGCCGTCAACGTGGACCACTTCACCGGAGATACCGGCAGAGAGATCGGAGCACAGGAACGCTGCGGAGTTACCCACATCTTCGATGGTAACGGTACGACGAATCGGCGTAACGGCTTCGCAGTGTGCCAGCATTTTACGGAAGTCTTTGATGCCGGAAGCGGCCAGCGTACGGATCGGACCTGCGGAAATGGCGTTAACACGCACACCTTCCGGCCCCATCGCGTTAGCCATATAGCGCACGTTAGCTTCCAGAGACGCTTTTGCCAGACCCATAACGTTGTAGTTCGGGATAGCGCGCTCAGCGCCCAGGTAGGAAAGGGTCAGCAGAGCAGAGCCCGGATTCAGCATGGAGCGGCAAGCTTTTGCCATTGCAACGAAGCTGTAGGAGCTAATGTCGTGGGCAATTTTGAAGCCTTCACGCGTTACGGCGTTAACATAGTCGCCATCCAGCTGATCGCCAGGTGCAAAACCAATAGAGTGTACGAAACCGTCAAATTTCGGCCAAACTTTACCCAGTTCAGCGAACATGGTGTCGATGCTGGCATCTTCGGCAACATCGCACTGCAGAACGATGTCAGAACCTAATTGAGCGGCAAATTCTTCTACGCGGCCTTTCAGTTTGTCGTTCTGGTAGGTGAATGCCAGTTCAGCTCCTTCGCGGTGCATCGCCTGAGCGATACCGTAGGCGATGGACAGTTTGCTGGCAACACCGGTTACCAGAATGCGCTTACCGGAAAGAAAACCCATAGCTTTAATCCTTATTGTTGATGCTTGTTGTGCCTGAAAATCAGGCGATTCGTCGTTTTAGTAAACAGTACGAACAGATAAACGGTTATTATAATCAACCTGGCTGTGGGTGGCTATAGTTGCGCTTTCTGTACCGGAGAGAATCAGCAGTCCAGAGCATTTTGCGACGCCTGCAAGGGGCCGATTGTGGAAATATCTTATAGCGTCTGGCTTTAAAACTATTCGTATTACTTCCGGTAAGTTTGATGATAAAACAGACGCGGATTTATCAGGTCCGGCGTTTGTTGTGTCATCGGCGATTAATAATCTGGCGCCAATCAGTCGCTGTCTTATCTCTGACAAATAGCCTCCAATTTAATATTGTCAACTATCTTCACAGAATCTCCACAATCTCTTCATTATCAGAATATACACCATGAATAAGATAAAAATACTTTCCCTCACTTTGGAGAAATGTATAATTGGCAAAAATGAGAATGATCGTTCTCACTAAGTGGAAGGACAGGAGACAGAAATGACCAGCAAGCTGGAGATACGTCACAAACAGCGTCAGGATGAAATCATCAACGCCGCCCGTCGGTGTTTTCGTCGCCACGGGTTTCATGCCGCCAGTATGTCGCAAATTGCCAGCGAAGCTCAACTTAGCGTGGGTCAGATATATCGTTACTTCGCCAATAAAGACGCCATTATTGAAGAGATGGTTCGCCGTATCATCGACTTTCGTATTGCCCAGATGGACATTGACGCGCGTACCGATCACTTCCCGGAAGTTCTTGCTTTGCGGAAATCCTTAAATGAGGACGACGACGCGTTGATGCTGGAAGTGGCTGCAGAAGCCACACGCAACCCACGGGTGATGGCGATGCTCGAGGAAGCTGACGCCAGAATGTTCGCTAACGGTTGTGCACATATGAAAAGAATGCATCCCCATCTTAGCGATGAGCACATTCGTTGCTGCGTTGAAGTGCTTGCCACCATGATGGAAGGTACGGTTTATCGTCGCTTAACACCGCAAAAAAGCGATCCCCAACGTCTGCAAAAAATATATCAGGACATTGTTAGTATGTTGATAAATTAATAAGAAAAGAATTAACCGATAGTGGGGGATATTAATCCCCCTTATTTCATTGCGAAATTCATTTCGCGATGCGGGTTCGTTATATCTGAATATCCCTGACATATCCTCATTAATTTTAATGGGGAGGGTATTGTTCACCCTGGAGAAAATAATGAAGTATATAGCAACGTCTGTAGTGGCAATGCTACTCTTATCTGGTTGTGATAATACGCAAAATAACAATTCATCCCCGTCGGAAACAGAAGTGGGCGTTGTTACGCTCAAATCTCAACCGGTTTCGGTAGTCAGTGAATTAACCGGACGCACCAGTGCGGCACTCAGTGCTGAAGTACGTCCGCAGGTTGGGGGAATTATCCAGAAACGCCTATTTACTGAAGGCGATTTAGTTAAGGCCGGACAACCATTGTACCAAATTGATGCGGCCAGTTATCGGGCGGCATGGAATGAAGCCCAGGCAGCATTACAACAGGCACAGGCACTGGTAAAAGCCGATTGCCAGAAAGCGCAGCGTTATGCCCGACTGGTGAAAGATAACGGTGTGTCACAACAGGATGCTGATGATGCTCAGTCTACCTGTGCACAAGATAAAGCCAGTGTTGAAGCGAAAAAAGCCGCACTGGAAACCGCGCGCATTAATCTTGACTGGACCACGGTAACCGCGCCGATTTCTGGGCGTATTGGCATTTCGTCGGTGACCCCTGGCGCACTGGTGACCGCATCGCAGGATACAGCGTTAACGACTATTCGTGGTCTGGATACAATGTATGTCGACCTCACTCGCTCCAGTGCCGATTTATTACGTCTGCGCAAACAGTCACTGGCGACCAACAGTGACACCATGAGCGTCTCACTTATTCTGGAAGATGGCACAACCTACAGCGAAAAAGGGCGTCTGGAACTCACCGAAGTCGCTGTGGATGAGTCTACCGGCTCGGTGACATTACGGGCGATTTTCCGCAATCCACAACAACAGTTATTACCAGGCATGTTTGTTCGAGCTCGTGTCGATGAAGGCGTGATGGAAGACGCTATTCTCGCGCCTCAACAGGGCGTCACGCGCGATGCTAAAGGCAATGCAACTGCGCTGGTGGTGAATAAAGACAATAAAGTAGAGCAGCGAACGCTCGAAACGGGAGAAACGTATGGTGATAAATGGCTGGTGCTGAACGGCCTGCATAACGGCGACCGACTGATTGTTGAAGGTTCCGCCAAAGTCACTTCAGGGCAGACCGTCAAGGCTGTTGAAGTTCAGGCTAATGGAGGCAACGCCTGATGTTTTCGCGCTTTTTTGTTCGCCGTCCGGTCTTTGCCTGGGTTATCGCCATTTTGATTATGTTGGCGGGTATTCTGGCCATTCGCACATTACCCGTCGCGCAATATCCTGACGTTGCGCCGCCGACCATTAAAATATCAGCCACTTATACCGGTGCTTCAGCCGAAACGCTGGAGAACAGCGTGACCCAGGTTATCGAACAGCAACTCACCGGGCTGGATAATTTGCTCTATTTCAGCTCAACCAGCAGCTCTGATGGTTCGGTCAGTATTAATGTGACCTTTGAACAAGGTACCGATCCCGACACTGCACAGGTTCAGGTGCAGAATAAAATTCAGCAGGCGGAGTCGCGCTTACCAAGCGAAGTGCAGCAAACCGGCGTCACAGTGGAAAAATCACAAAGCAACTTTTTGCTGATTGCTGCCGTGTATGACACCACTGACAAAGCCTCCAGTTCGGATATCGCCGACTGGTTGGTCAGTAACGTTCAGGACCCGCTGGCGCGCGTTGAAGGTGTGGGGAGTCTGCAAGTCTTTGGCGCAGAATACGCAATGCGCATCTGGCTCGACCCGGCCAAACTGGCGTCTTACTCGCTGATGCCTTCAGACGTGCAAAGTGCTATTGAAGCGCAAAACGTGCAGGTTACTGCCGGGAAAATAGGGGCTTTGCCCTCGCCGAATACTCAGCAACTGACGGCGACAGTACGTGCGCAGTCTCGTTTGCAGACGGTGGATCAGTTCAAAAATATTATCGTGAAAAGCCAGTCAGACGGCGCAGTTGTTCGCATAAAAGATGTGGCTCGCGTTGAGATGGGCAGTGAAGATTATACCGCGATCGGCAAACTTAACGGTCACCCGTCTGCCGGGGTTGCTGTAATGCTTTCGCCCGGCGCGAATGCGCTGAATACGGCGACGCTGGTCAAGGATAAGATTGCCGAATTTCAGCGGAACATGCCGCAGGGATACGACATCGCATACCCGAAAGACAGCACTGAATTCATTAAAATCTCCGTAGAGGACGTAATTCAGACACTGTTTGAAGCCATCGTACTGGTGGTTTGCGTGATGTATTTATTCCTGCAAAACCTGCGCGCCACGCTGATTCCGGCGTTAGCTGTCCCCGTCGTTTTGCTGGGCACATTCGGCGTTCTTGCGTTGTTTGGCTATTCAATTAATACCCTGACGTTGTTTGCAATGGTGCTGGCGATCGGCTTGTTGGTGGACGATGCCATTGTGGTGGTGGAGAACGTCGAACGCATTATGCGTGACGAAGGGTTGCCCGCGCGTGAAGCCACGGAAAAATCAATGGGCGAGATTTCTGGCGCACTGGTTGCTATTGCGCTGGTGTTGTCAGCCGTATTCCTGCCGATGGCCTTCTTTGGGGGATCTACGGGAGTAATTTATCGTCAGTTTTCGATAACCATTATCTCCGCAATGCTGCTTTCCGTGGTGGTGGCATTGACCTTGACTCCCGCGCTGTGCGGTTCCGTCCTCCAGCATGTTCCGCCGCATAAAAAAGGCTTTTTCGGCGCATTTAACCGCTTTTACCGCCGTACTGAAGATAAATATCAGCGAGGCGTAATTTATGTCCTGCGCCGTGCTGCCCGAACGATGGGTGTTTATATCGTGCTGGGTGGCGGAATGGCCCTGATGATGTGGAAACTGCCGGGCAGTTTCTTACCCACTGAAGACCAGGGTGAAATCATGGTGCAGTACACGCTGCCAGCTGGGGCGACCGCGGCTCGTACAGCAGAAGTGAATCGCCAGATTGTTGACTGGTTCCTGATTAACGAGAAAGCGAATACCGATGTCATCTTTACCGTGGATGGTTTCAGTTTTAGCGGCAGCGGACAGAATACCGGGATGGCGTTTGTCTCGTTGAAAAACTGGTCACAACGTAAAGGGGCAGAAAATACCGCCCAGGCTATCGCCTTACGGGCAACCAAAGAGTTGGGGGCAATTCGTGATGCTACGGTATTTGCCATGACGCCGCCTGCAGTTGATGGTCTGGGGCATAGCAATGGCTTTACGTTTGAATTAATGGCAAGTGGTGCGACTGACCGCGAAACCTTGCTTAAAATGCGTAATCAGTTGATTGAGCAGGCTAATCAAAGCCCTGAGCTGATTTCTGTACGTGCCAATGACCTGCCGCAAATGCCGCAATTGCAGGTAGATATCGATAACAATAAAGCCGTATCGCTGGGGTTGAGCTTAAGTGATGTCACCGACACGCTGGCAAGCGCGTGGGGCGGTACTTATGTGAATGACTTTATTGACCGTGGTCGTGTGAAGAAAGTCTACATTCAGGGCGACAGTGAATTTCGTTCTGCGCCGTCAGATTTAGGAAAATGGTTTGTGCGCGGTAGCGATAACGCCATGACACCGTTCTCTGCTTTTGCCACTACGCGTTGGATCTATGGCCCGGAAAAACTGGTGCGCTACAACGGTTCTGCGGCCTATGAAATTCAGGGCGAAAACGCGACTGGCTTTAGTTCCGGCGATGCAATGACAAAAATGGAGGAACTGGCAAACAGTCTTCCTGCGGGAACGACCTGGGCCTGGAGTGGTTTGTCATTGCAGGAGAAACTGGCCAGTGGTCAGGCATTAAGTCTGTATGCAGTTTCTATTCTGGTGGTTTTCCTCTGTCTTGCAGCCCTGTACGAAAGCTGGTCAGTCCCGTTCTCGGTCATTCTGGTGATCCCTCTGGGGCTTCTTGGCGCGGCGCTGGCGGCCTGGATGCGTGATTTAAACAACGATGTTTACTTCCAGGTGGCGCTATTAACCACTATCGGCTTGTCGTCGAAAAACGCCATTCTGATTGTTGAATTTGCTGAAGCGGCAGTTGCTGAGGGCCATTCCCTGAGTCGGGCGGCATTACGCGCGGCGCAGACTCGTTTACGTCCAATCATCATGACCTCGCTGGCGTTTATTGCGGGGGTAATGCCGCTGGCGATGGCGACCGGCGCAGGTGCGAACAGCCGTATCGCCATTGGTACGGGCATTATTGGCGGTACGCTGACCGCTACGTTGCTGGCTATTTTCTTTGTTCCTCTGTTTTTTGTACTGGTGAAACGTTTGTTTGCCGGTAAACCGCGCCGTCAGGAGTAAGTTATGTTGCGTCGTTCTCTTATTTTTCTGGTGCTGTTGAGTGCGGGATGTGTCTCGCTCGATCCTCACTACAGCACGCCTGAATCCCCAATCCCGGCGACCTTGCCGGGAGCACAGGGCCAGGGAAAGGCAATCAGCCATGACTGGCAGCAGGTGATCCACGATCCCCGATTGCAGCAGGTGGTGACCATTGCTCTGAACAGTAACCGCGATGTGCAAAAAGCGATAGCTGATATTGACTCCGCACGGGCGCTCTATGGGCAAACTAATGCGTCGTTATTCCCGACGGTGAATGCGGCCTTAAGTTCGACCCGCAGTCGTTCGCTGACGAATGGTACGGGAACCACTGCCGAGGCTGACGGCACGGTGTCCAGTTTTACGTTAGATCTGTTTGGTCGTAATCAGAGTTTATCTCGGGCGGCGCGGGAAACCTGGCTTGCCAGTGAATTTACAGCCCAGAACACCCGTTTAACGCTGATTGCTGAAATCAGCACTGCCTGGCTGACCCTGGCGGCTGATAACAGCAATCTGGCCCTGGCAAAAGAAACGATGGCCAGTGCAGAAAACTCATTGAAAATTATCCAGCGCCAGCAACAGGTTGGCACGGCGGCAGCGACAGATGTCAGTGAGGCGATGAGTGTTTATCAGCAAGCGCGCGCCAGCGTTGCCAGCTATCAGACACAAGTGATGCAGGATAAAAATGCGCTGAACTTACTGGCAGGTACAACGCTTGCGGAAAATCTGCTACCGGGAACACTGGAAAGCCTGCCGGAACAGATGATAAGCCTGGTTCCTGCGGGAGTGTCATCTGACGTTCTGCTGCGTCGCCCGGATATCCAGGAAGCGGAACATAATCTGAAGAGCGCCAATGCTGATATTGGCGCCGCGCGGGCTAACTTTTTCCCGACGATTTCGCTGACTGCCAGCGCTGGTGTTGGCAGTGACGCATTGTCATCGCTGTTCAGCCACGGAATGCAGGTCTGGTCATTTGCGCCATCGGTCACATTACCGCTGTTCACCGGCGGTAGTAATCTGGCGCAGCTTCGTTACGCAGAAGCACAAAAGCGCGGGCTCATTGCCACCTATGAGAAAACCGTTCAGAGCGCATTTAAAGATGTCGCTAACGCACTGGCGCGGCGGACCACGCTTGAAGAGCAACTGGATGCACAGCGCCAGTATGTTAAAGCTGAACAACAAACGGTCGATGTTGGCTTGCGTCGCTATCAGGCGGGTGTTGGTGATTACCTGACCGTGTTGACGGCACAGCGCAGCTTGTGGAGCGCACAGCAGGAGCTGCTGGCATTGCAACTGACTGATTTTACGAACCGAATCACGCTCTGGCAGTCGCTGGGCGGCGGCATGTCATCACTCAAGTAAGGAATAGTATGGCTAGAGTCTCTCTTTCATGGGCGTTGATTCTTGGTCTTTTAGCCGGTATCGGCCCGATGTGTACCGATCTTTATTTGCCTGCTTTGCCGGAGATGTCTGAGCAACTGGCGGCAACCACGACCATAACGCAATTAACGCTGACTGCATCACTGATCGGTCTTGGCGTCGGACAACTGTTATTTGGCCCTCTGAGCGACAAAATAGGGCGTAAACGTCCGTTAATCTTGTCGTTGCTATTATTTATTGTTTCTTCCATTTTGTGCGCGACAACGAACAATATTTACTGGCTGGTGGTCTGGCGTTTTATTCAAGGGATCGCGGGGGCAGGTGGTTCGGTGCTCTCTCGTTCTATTGCTCGTGACAAATATCAGGGAGTAACGCTGACCCAGTTCTTTGCGCTGTTAATGACGGTGAATGGCCTGGCACCGGTGTTGTCGCCAGTGCTGGGTGGTTATATTGTCAGCACGTTTGACTGGCGCACTTTATTCTGGGTGATGGCTGAAATTAGCACCGTACTGTTGCTGGGCTGCCTGTTATTTATCAATGAGACATTGCCAGAAAATAAAAGGGGCTCATCATTGCTATTAACCGGACGAAGCGTGGTGCAGAACCGCCGTTTTACGCGCCTTTGCCTGATTCAAAGTTTTATGCTGGCAGGCTTGTTTGCGTACATCGGCTCTTCGTCGTTCGTGTTGCAGAAGGAATTTGGCTTTAGTCCAATGCAATTTAGCCTGGTGTTTGGCCTTAACGGCATCGGGCTTATCATTGCTTCATGGATCTTCTCGCGCCTGGCGCGACGGATTAACGCGATGACATTGCTGAGAGGTGGCCTGATAGCGGCAATTTTGTGTGCATTGCTCACAGTCTTATGCGCATGGATACAATTGCCCATTCCGGCACTGGTGGCATTATTTTTCACCATCGCATTTTGTAGCGGCATCGGCACTGTTGGCGGGGCAGAGGCTATGAGTGCAGTAGGGACGCAAGAATCTGGAACGGCGTCTGCGTTGATGGGGATGAGCATGTTTGTCTTCGGCGGTATAGCCGCGCCATTGTCGGGGCTTGGCGGAGAAACACTGTTAAAAATGAGCCTGGCAATTACGGTATGTTATACGCTGGCATTGCTGGTTGCTCTCACCAGAATCGACAATCAAAAGTAATGAATACCTCATTCTGACGGGGATTTCCCCTGTCAGAATGAGGTACCGAATACTAACGATCTTTACGCCACGCATCCGCCGTCAATGCTTCGCCAAAGTGGCCGGAAATTAGCCGTTTGGTGAGTTCGTGCAGCGGCGATGCCAACACATCCGCGGTGCTACCGCGTTCGACAACTTCTCCCTGATGCATCACCAAAACCTGGTCGCTGATGTGCTTCATCATTCCGATATGCTGGGTAACATAAATATAAGAAATACCCTGTTTCTCTTGTAGCTCCAGCATCAGGTTAATTAGCTGCGAGCGCATCGACATATCCAGCGAGGCGAGGGCTTCATCGGCAATAATCACTTTTGGGCGCAATATCAGCGCGCGCGCCAGACCAAGACGCTGTTTTTGCCCGGGGGCCAACATATGCGGATAGTAACTGACGTGATCCGGCAGCAGCCCGACCATACGCATTGTTTCAATAATCTGTTTGCGGCGCTGTTCCGGTTCCAGGTCGGTGTTCAAACGCAGTGGAAAATCAAGGATCTGCGAAATACGTTGACGGGGATTCAATGAAGTCGACGGATCCTGAAATATCATGCGAATACGCTGGCTTCGGAAGGAATAATCGCCAAAATGCAGAGGATGATCGTCAATCAATAACTCGCCGCTGGTTGGCTCAATCATTCCTGCCAGCATCTTTGCCAGCGTCGATTTACCGGAACCGTTCTCACCAATAATCGCCAGTGTCTGGCGTTCACGCAGCGTAAAGCTCAATGGTTTTACCGCTTCGACTGTCTGACGGCGAAACCAGCCGGTCCTGTAGCGGAACGTTTTGCTTAAATTACGCACTTCGAGCAGAGTTTCTATCATCTCACTCTTTCTCCATGTTCAGCGGGAAATGACAGGCATAGAGATGATTTTTCGCTCCCGTCAGACGCGGCGTTACAATGCATTCTCGTTGTGCATAAGGGCAACGCGGTCCCAGACGACAACCAATCGGTAATTGTTCCAGCAGTGGGATTGCGCCCGGCAGGGTATTGAGGCGGCTTTTATGCGGCATCGCACTGCCAAAGTCCGGTATCGCGCGTATCAGCGCCTGGGTGTAAGGATGATGCGGCATTGTCACCAGCTCCTTACTTGGCGCGGATTCCACTGTCTGGCCACAATAAAGCACGTTAATTTTATCCGCCCATTGGCTAAGCATTTGTAAGTCATGACTGATAAGCAAAATAGTGGTGTTGCTGTTTTGGTTGAGACGCGTCAACAGGCGGAAAATTTGCGCCTGCGTTGTTGGCTCCATCGAGTTGGTCGGTTCGTCGGCAATCAGCAGACGCGGTTGATTCGCCAGTGCGATGGCAATCATCACTTTCTGGCATTCACCTTCGGTCAACTCGTACGGGAAACTGCGCATCGCATCTTTATGATCTTTAATCCCCACGCGGTGTAGCAACTCAATGGCGCGACGTTTGCGCCAGCCAAAACGCTGCCACCAACGGCCTTTATAGGTCCAGGCCGGGATGTTCTGCATCAACTGGCGACCCACACGTTCTGAAGGGTCAAGACACGATTGCGGTTCCTGAAAGATCATCGACACGTTGTGTCCAACCAGTTTGCGCCGTTCGCGTGCGGAGAGACGCAGCAAATCGATATCATCAAAACGCATTCGGTCAGCGGTAACACGCCAGTTATCTTTATTCACCCCACAAATCGCTTTCGCAATCAAACTTTTGCCGGAGCCGGATTCGCCAACAAGACCGCGAATCTCGCCTTCGGTTAAGGTCATACTCACGCGGTCGACGGCTTTAACCCACTCATCACCGGTTTTAAATTCAATGGTCAGGTTACGAATATCCAATAATGGCATTATTCCACCCCCGCAATAATCGCACGACGAACGCCATCGCCAAGGAGGTTAACCAACAACACGCTAATCATAATTGCCGCGCCAGGAAGCATTACGGTCCACGGGGCGACATAAATCAGTTCCAGCGCGTCACCAAGCATCGCGCCCCATTCAGGCGAGGGGAGTTGCGCGCCGAGGTCAAGAAAGCCCAGCGCGGCGATATCGAGAATTGCCATCGACAATGCGCGAGTGATCTCGGTGACCAGTCCGGCGGTGATGTTAGGCATCACCGCAAACCAGAGAATATTCAGCGTCGTTGCGCCATCCAGACGGGCGGCGATAACGTACTCTTTTTCCAGTTCGTCATGCACCATGCTGTAAATCGAACGTACCATACGCGGCAGCAGTGCCAACCAGACGGCAAACATGGCGTGCGATAAACTCGGTCCGGCAAATGCTACTACGATGATCGCCAACAGCAGGGACGGAATCGCCAGCAAAGTATCCAGAATATGGTTTAGCACCGCTGACCGCAGACCGTGCGTTGCCCCGGCGAAGGTGCCAAGTACCAGACCACAAATCGTCGCGGCGAGCGTCACCACAAATGCGCCCCCGACGGTAGGTGCTGCGCCACTCAATAAACGGCTTAAAACGTCGCGTCCCAGGTCGTCGGTCCCAAGGAAGAACGAGACTTCGCCATAGCGTGACCATGACGGCGGCAACAATTGATAACCAAGAAATTGCTGGTCGATGCCGTAAGGCGCAAACCAGCTACCAAAAATACACAGCACCGCCAGCCCCGCGCAGCCGTACAGGCCGACCATCGCAGCGGCGTCTCCATAGAATTTGCGCCAGGCAGTACGCAGCGTGCCCGGCGGGCGCTTCTCGCTGTATACGCTATCGTAAGGCATACCATTCCTTATGTTTCAGAGGGTTAGCCATGGCACCCAAAATATCAGATATCACGTTAATAATAATGACCAATGAACCGCACACCATCACTCCGGCGGAAATGGCTGCGTAATCCTGCTGGCGGATGGCGTTAATTAACCAGCGCCCTAAACCCGGCCAGCTAAAAACCATTTCGGTGATCATCGCCAGCGTCAGCATGGTGGAAAACTGCAAGCCCAGGCGAGGAATAACCGGAGGTAACGCGTTATGCAGCACGTGGCGACGCAAAATAGTAAAGCGCGACAAACCGCGAGTCGCCGCCGCTTTCACATAGTTTTGGTCATAGACTTCGATGGTGCTGATACGCATCAATCGGATCACTTCAGTTGTTGGCGCAACCGACAGGGTAATCACCGGTAGCACCATATGGCGAAGTGCGCTCATGATCATTTCGTCCCGCCACGGTGAGTCCGAAAGCCAGGCATCAATTAACGCAAAGCCGGTAATTGGTTTCACTTCATAGAGCAGATCGAAACGCCCTGAAACGGGCAGCCAACCTAGCGTGAGGGAACAAAACAGCGTCAACAGAAGCGCCAGCCAGAACACCGGGATGGAAAAGCCCAGCAAGGCGATGGCGTTGATCAAGTTATCCTGCCACTTATGGCGTGTAATCCCGGCAATCATGCCCACCGGGATCCCGACAATCAGCGCAAAACCGAAAGCGAGGATGCACAACTCCATCGTTGCCGGAAAGACTTCTTTTAACTGTTCGGCAATAGGCTGGCCGTTAATGCTGGAAACACCAAAATCCCAGTGGATCAGGCCATTAAACCAGAACACCCAGGCATTCCACAGTGAAGCGCCTTGTAACGGCGCGTGTGGCGTGAAATAGCTCAAACTGAAGCCAACAAAGGTCAGCAGGAATAAGGTGACGATTAATAACAAAATACGACGTAAGGTGAAGATAATCATGGTTTTTTCACCTCTTCTTGCTTCTCGCGATACACCCCCGCGAAGGAGGCGTTACCGAACGGGCTCAGTACCAGACCTTTAATATCGTAACGGTAGGCCTGCAAGCGCAGTGATGAGGCCAGCGGCAGAATGGGCAGTTCCTGCGCCAGAAT
Source organism: Escherichia sp. E14V7 (assembly GCF_004212225.1). NCBI lineage: Bacteria > Pseudomonadati > Pseudomonadota > Gammaproteobacteria > Enterobacterales > Enterobacteriaceae > Escherichia > Escherichia sp. E14V7. Next base: position 109,418 of record NZ_RHJJ01000008.1, on the reverse strand, counting down.
GCTTTGCGCTTCATCATAGGCTTCAATACGCGCCGCCAGTTGCTGCGAGGAGAGGGCATTACGCAACACGCTGTCGAATTTCGGATCGCACCAGTGGGCAAGGTTGGTTTGCGAGTGAATAGCCGCGCAGCTCAGTAACGGACGGAAGAAACTGTCCGGGTCGTTACTGTCCGTCGCCCAACCAGATAACGTCAGATCATGGCTCATATCCATCAATCGCGCCTCCTGAAAACGACCTTCTACCGGCACAATCACCACTTTCACGCCAACCTGCGCCATATCCGCCTGAATCAGTTCGGCGGTTTTCAGCGGACTGGGGTTCCATGCCTGCGATCGTGTCGGTACCCACAGTTTCAGCGTTAAGTTTTCCAGCCCCAACGCTTTCAGTTGTTCGCGCGATTTCGCTGGGTTGTATTCAGTAATTTTAGCCTCGTTGTCATAAGCCCACGAGGCGCGCGGTAAAATAGAGGCCGCAGTTTCAGCCGTACCATAATAGATGGATTGCATCAGGCGCTGGTTATTGATAGCCAGTGCCAGCGCATGGCGGACAGCTGGATTATTTAGCGGCGGTTTGGCGGTGTTAAATGCCAGATAGGCGACGTTCATCCCCGGGCGCAGCGTTAAACGCAAACGCGGGTCGTCGCGCAAAATGGATAACTGGCTGGCGGCAGGCCAGGCCAGAACGTCGCATTCACCGGTCAGGAGTTTCGACAATCGTCCGGTACCGCCGGAGCCTAAATCCACCACCACCTGCGGCATCAACGGTTTGCCACGCCAGAACTCATCATGACGTTGTAAGCGAATATATTGCCCGGCGCGGTATTCCGACAATTGATACGGCCCGGTACCGACCGGTTGACGGTCGAGTTGTTCCTGGCGATCTTCTTTCTCTAATTTCTGGGCGTATTCTGCAGACATTACCGACGCATAGTGGGTCGCCAGGTGCCATAAGAAGGATGCATCCGGCTGGGCGAGACGGAACTCAACGGTGTGATTATCCAGCTTGCGGACACTTTTAACGTTATCGGCAAATTGCAGACTGTCGAAATAGGGGAAGTTACTGCCGTTGACGTTATGCCACGGGTTATTGCGGTCAAAAATCCGTTGGAAGGTAAACACCACATCATCGGCATTCATTTTGCGAGTGGGAGTAAACCAGGCGGTTTTTTGAAACGGGACATCGCGACGCAGGTGGAAGCGATATGTCGCGCCGTTGTCGAGCACTTCCCAGCTTTCGGCAAGTTCCGGCATCAGGCGATAGGTATACGGATCGACATCCAGCAGTCGATCATAAAACTGGGCGGCAAGGGTATCGACAATTAACCCACTGCTCGCTTTGGATGGGTTAAAGGTGTTGACTTGCCCGCTGACGCAATAGACAAAACCGCTGTCGCGGATATCAGCATGCGGGGGGGATTCAGGCGCGGCTATTGCCTGACCACTCACAAGTCCAGCAATCACCAAAAGAGACGATAATACCTGGCGCATAATATTAAGGGATTTTATGTAAAGAGGCTATCTTACTAATATTTAATGACATTTGCCATTACCGTTTGTGTTCAGGGGTCGTAATGAGGGCCGTGTGGTTGGTCGTTGAACAGGTGGCGTCGCCATCTGTTCAACATTCGTACCCGTGATTTCTCTATAACTATAACTCACAGAACAACTTAGCGAAGAGCAGAGCGGTACGATCGTGAGAAACCCATTAAAGCAGGCTGCAGTGCATGTCATTTTTAGCCGGATGCGGCGTGAACGCTTTATCCGGGCAACGATACTGACCGAGCGTCTGCAATTAAATAATTATTCATTACCCCATTGATTCAAAAACTCTGCGATTTCATCAATGCGCGCGGGATTAATCCCCGCTTCAGCGGCCATGTCATGCTGGGCTTCTTCGCTGATCTCTTCATTGTTCATCAAACGGGTGAGTAGTAACTGGAAGTAATGGGCCAGCGGTGTGCGTTCTGCGTCTGCGACAGGTTCTGCGCATTCAGTTGCGTATTCATCGGCAATATCGAAATATTTTAATGGGATATCGTGGTTCATTGTTTGCCCCTGGAGTTAATGCGCTAAGCATAAGGGCGGATGATAGCACTCGTGATCCGGGTCATACATCTTTTTATAGTTAATGGCGCGGCGCATTACCCTCAGGCAGGATAATGCGCCGTGCATCCTGGATATTACGTTTCGCTCACCGGCGTTCTGTCACCCTCATACAACGGCACTTTGCGATAGCGGCGGATCAAATACCACAAATATGCGCCGCCTAACGAAGCCCATACCAGACCCAGCGTCAGCGAGGTGGCTTCGAGGTTAATCCACAGCACGCCCACCGTCAGCGCGCCAACCAGCGGCATTAATAAATAGTGGAAGTGTTCCTTCCAGCTTTTATTCATTCCTTTGCGCCGCCAGAAGTGGTTGAACACCGACAGGTTAACAAAGGTAAACGCTACCAACGCGCCGAAGTTAATTAACGCTGTGGCGGTAACTAAATCGAAGAACAGCGCCGACATCGCGACAATTCCGACCATAATGACGTTCAGTGCCGGAGTCCGCCATTTCGGATGCACATAGCCAAACACGCGCTCCGGAAACACATTGTCACGCCCCATCACATACAACAGACGCGACACGCTGGCGTGTGATGCCAGGCCAGACGCTAACGTGTTCACAAACGTAGTGCAGAGGAAAATCGACTGGAACAGCTTGCCGCCGACGTACAGCGCAATTTCAGGCAGTGCGGCGTCCGGGTCTTTAAAGCGGCTGATATCGGGGAAGAACAGCTGCATAAAGAACGACGCCGCGATAAAGATAACGCCACCGTAGACCGCCGTCAGGAAGATGGCTTTCGGGATCACGCGTGCGGCGTCTGGCGTCTCTTCCGAAAGTGTGGTCACTGCATCGAAACCGAGGAACGAGAAACAGACGATCGTCGCCCCGGTAATAATCGGGATCAGGTGCGCGTTCTCGCTGATAAACGGCTGAAGTGACCAGACGGTGCCAACGCCTTCTCCTTTATGCAGTCCCTGAACCACCAGGAAGATAAACACCACCATGATGGAGATTTGCACCAGCACAAACAGGGTATTGAAGTTGGCGACCAGGTTGACGCTCTTCAGGTTCGCGGCAGTTAAGATGGCGACGAACGTCACCACCCACACCCACGGTGGCACTTCCGGGAAGAGGGCGGAGAGATAGATCTTCGCCAACAAGACGTTGATCATCGGCAAAAAGAGGTAATCCAGCAGCGATGACCAGCCGACCATAAAACCGACGTGCGGGTTAATCGACTTTTGCGCGTAGGTATAGGCCGAACCGGCCTCCGGGAACTGGCGAACCAGTTTGCCGTAGCTGATAGCGGTAAACAGCACGCCCGCCAGCGCCAGCAAATAAGATGCCGGAACGTGACCGTCGCTAATACCGGAAACGATGCCAAACGTATCGAACACGGTCATTGGCGTGAGATAGGCCAGACCCATCATCACCACCTGCCACAACTTCAGTGATTTTCGCAGACGGGTTTTGCCAGGTTGCGCAGCAATATTCAGTGGTGAATTAATAGCCATAATTGCTGCCTCCCCTGCGTAATAAGGTTTGAGGTCGTGTCGACCTGAAATCAAACCTTTTTAGCAAGGGAAGCAAAGGGGGCGGAGTCCAGTCAGTCGCAGGGAGGGCGCACACGCAGCCTCCCTCGCCATGCGGGGATTTAATCATCGGCATCATCTCATTTCCTCGTCACAGTCTTAATCGTTAACGGAAGCCCGTTGCCGCCTGCGCTCCATAACGCGACATCCGGGAAATGTCTGGATTACCAGCAAATGTCAGGCCTGGCTCCGCTCAGGCCGATGAAACAACCCCGCAAGGGGTACTATGCGTTTTTCAACATCCACTCAATTTCTGTTTCTGTGATGAGGCGCTCAAACTGCAACAACTCATCATTTTTACAGGCGTGATACACATGGCAAAAACGCTCGCCTAAATAGCGGCGCAAATGATCGTTCTCGATAAACTCCCACAGGGCATCGCTCTGGCGAATCGGGAAGGGTAAGCCTTCCTGCTCCAGCCCGTTGCCTTCTACTTCTTCCTGCAACGGCAGTTCGTTATCAAGGCCATGCAAAATACCGGCAAAAATCGCCGCCATCACCAGGTACGGGTTGGCATCGGCACCCGCCACGCGATACTCCACGCGGTGATTATGACGATCGCCGCACGGAATACGCAGGGCGACGGTGCGGTTGTTATGGCCCCACGACGCCTGCGTTGGCACATACATGCCTGGCTGGAAGCGGCGATAGGAATTCACGTTCGGCGCCAGCAACGCCATTGATGACGGCATCAGGTCGATCATCCCGGCGAGCATCTTTTTCAGCAGCGGCGAATCTTCGCCTTCTGCGTCAGAAAGCACGTTCTCGCCACGATTATTTTGCATACTGATATGGATATGCATCCCGCTGCCCGCGTGCTCTTCATACGGCTTCGCCATAAAAGTGGCGTGCATCTTATGCTTTTCTGCCATCAGGCGCACCAGGCGTTTTAGTGCCAGCGCATCATCGCAGGCTTCCAGCACGTTATCGGTATGGTAAAGGTTGATTTCAAACTGGCCCGGCGAGGCTTCGGCGACCGCACCGTCGGCGGGAATTAACTGTAACTGCGCCAGTTCATCAATATCATTGAGCACATCGGCGAAGTGGTTGAGGTTATCAACGGAGTAAACCTGGCTTTGTGTATTGCGGTCATCGGTGCCGGGCGCGCAGGGCGGTTGCAGATACCCTTCAGCGTCGCGCTGGCGATCCAGTAAATAGAACTCCAGCTCTACCGCTACAACCGGGAACAATCCGCGCTGGCGTAGCTGCTGCCACAGGCGGTTAAGTACGTTCCGCGGCTCAACGTCAAAGGGAGCGCCATCTTCATCGACCATGGTCAGGAGTATCTGACCGATAAACTCTGGATCGGCGGCAGAAGGGGTTAAGGTACCGAGTATTGGCACACAAGTACGATCTGGTTCACCCATTTCCTGACCCAGGCCCGCTTCTTCTACGACATTGCCCAGAATATCCATTGCAAACACCGAAGCCGGAAAATAACACCCTTTCTCCAGCTTCTTCAGACTTGAAACAGGAATGCGTTTCCCACGGAAACAACCATTCAAATCGGTAAGTAAAACATCAACATATTGCGTATTCGGGTAGCGCTCCAGGTAGCGTTTCACTTCCTGCGTAAAGGCGCTACCCCGCCTCTCTTCTGACTGCTGAACAAAGTTCTCTACTTCAACGATATTGGTTTCCATGATTCTTCGCCTTTGGTTTGTTTTCCGCTCGTTAGCAAAGCGTAAAATATAATGACCACTATTCGAATCTGTATGCAAACTAAATGTTTGTCAAATGTTAAATTGAGTTTGCAAAAATGAAAACCCACTGCTAGATTGAAAAAATATTGAACATAAAGGTCATTTAAACCGCAGTAATGGCGATAATTTAGTCCACTTTGTGAGATTGAGCATGGAAAATATAATGAACAATCCGGTTATCGGTGTCGTAATGTGCAGGAACAGGCTTAAGGGTCATACGACCCAGACTCTGCAAGAAAAGTACCTGAATGCCATCATCCACGCGGGCGGTTTGCCGATTGCGCTGCCACATGCGCTGGCGGAACCGTCATTACTTGAAGAACTGCTGCCTAAACTCGATGGCATTTATCTTCCAGGTAGCCCCAGCAATGTGCAGCCGCACCTATATGGTGAAAACGGCGATGAGCCTGACGCCGATCCCGGGCGTGATCTTCTGAGCATGGCGTTAATTAATGCCGCACTCGAAAGGCGCATCCCCATTTTCGCCATCTGCCGGGGGTTACAGGAACTGGTGGTAGCAACAGGTGGTTCGTTGCATCGCAAACTGTGCGAACAGCCTGAATTGCTGGAACATCGTGAAGATCCCGAACTGCCGGTGGAGCAGCAATATGCGCCGTCGCACGAAGTTCAGGTTGAAGAGGGGGGATTACTGTCTGCATTGTTACCTGAATGTAGCAGCTTTTGGGTAAACTCTCTGCATGGACAAGGGGCGAAGGTCGTTAGCCCGCAGTTGCGTGTTGAAGCTCGCTCACCGGATGGCCTGGTTGAGGCGGTGAGCGTCATCAATCATCCTTTCGCGCTGGGCGTACAGTGGCACCCGGAATGGAACAGTAGCGAGTACGCGCTTTCGCGTATATTGTTCGAGGGCTTTATCACCGCTTGTCAGAACCATATCGCTGAAAAACAGCGACTCTGACCACTACAGTTAAGGAAATGCAAATATGAGTGATGAGGGACTGGCGCCAGGAAAACGCTTGTCAGAAATCCGCCAGCAGCAGGGGCTTTCACAACGTCGTGCCGCCGAACTCTCCGGGCTGACTCACAGTGCTATCAGTACGATAGAACAAGATAAAGTCAGTCCTGCCATCAGTACGCTGCAAAAGCTGCTGAAGGTGTATGGTCTGTCACTCTCGGAATTCTTTTCCGAGCCGGAAAAACCTGATGAACCGCAGGTCGTCATTAATCAGGACGACTTAATTGAAATGGGCAGTCAGGGTGTGTCGATGAAGCTGGTGCATAACGGTAACCCGAATCGCACGCTGGCGATGATCTTTGAAACGTACCAGCCGGGCACAACCACTGGGGAAAGAATCAAGCATCAGGGTGAGGAAATAGGCACTGTACTGGAAGGTGAAATTGTTCTGACGATTAATGGTCAGGATTATCACCTCGTCGCGGGGCAAAGTTATGCCATTAATACCGGCATCCCGCACAGTTTCAGTAATACGTCGGCAGGCATTTGCCGAATTATCAGCGCCCATACGCCCACCACGTTTTAATCTTTTTGTTCTGTAAGCCGGGTAAGCGCAATGCGCCCGGCAATCCATAAAGAATGTCGCCAGAAATAAACGGGCATGCGGCCCGGGGATCTCTGCGCCCTGACGTTCACAAACTGCATATATCTGATAGACGTGAAACAGGAGTCATAATGAATTTTCATCATCTGGCTTACTGGCAGGATAAAGCGTTAAGTCTCGCCATTGAAACCCGCTTATTTATTAACGGTGAATATACTGCTGCGGCGGAAAATGAAACCTTTGAAACCGTTGATCCGGTTACCCAGGCTCCGCTGGCGGATATTGCGCGCGGCAAGAGCGTCGATATCGACCGTGCGGTGAGCGCTGCACGCGGCGTATTTGAACGCGGCGACTGGTCACTCTCTTCTCCGGCTAAACGTAAAGCGGTACTGAATAAACTCGCCGATTTAATGGAAGGCCACGCCGAAGAGCTGGCACTGCTGGAAACTCTCGACACCGGCAAACCGATTCGTCACAGCCTTCGTGATGATATTCCCGGCGCGGCGCGCGCCATTCGCTGGTACGCCGAGGCAATCGACAAAGTGTATGGCGAAGTGGCGACCACCAGTAGCCATGAGCTGGCGATGATCGTGCGTGAACCGGTCGGCGTGATTGCCGCCATTGTACCGTGGAACTTTCCGCTGTTGCTGACCTGCTGGAAACTCGGCCCGGCGCTGGCGGCGGGGAACAGCGTTGTCCTGAAACCGTCTGAAAAATCACCGCTTAGCGCGATTCGTCTCGCCGGGCTGGCGAAAGAAGCGGGTCTGCCGGATGGCGTGCTGAATGTGGTGGCTGGGTTTGGTCATGAAGCGGGGCAGGCGCTGTCGCGTCATAACGATATCGATGTTATCGCCTTTACCGGATCGACCCGTACCGGGAAACAGCTGCTGAAAGATGCGGGCGACAGCAACATGAAACGCGTCTGGCTGGAAGCGGGCGGCAAAAGCGCCAACATCGTTTTCGCCGACTGCCCGGATCTGCAAAAAGCGGCGAGCGCGACAGCCGCAGGTATCTTCTACAACCAGGGCCAGGTGTGCATCGCCGGAACGCGTTTGTTGCTGGAAGAGAGCATCGCCGATGAATTCTTAGCCCTGTTAAAACAGCAGGCGCAAAACTGGCAGCCGGGCCATCCGCTTGATCCCGCGACCACCATGGGCACCTTAATCGACTGCGCTCACGCCGACTCGGTGCATAGTTTTATTCGGGAAGGCGAAGGTAAAGGGCAACTGCTGCTGGATGGTCGTAATGCCGAACTGGCTGCGGCCATCGGCCCGACCATCTTTGTGGATGTGGACCCGAATGCGTCCTTAAGTCGCGAAGAGATTTTCGGCCCGGTGCTGGTGGTTACGCGTTTCACATCAGAAGACCAGGCGCTACAGCTTGCCAACGACAGCCAGTACGGGCTCGGCGCGGCGGTGTGGACGCGCGATCTCTCCCGCGCGCATCGCATGAGCCGCCGCCTGAAAGCCGGTTCCGTCTTCGTCAATAACTACAACGACGGCGATATGACCGTGCCGTTTGGCGGCTATAAGCAGAGCGGCAACGGTCGCGACAAATCCCTGCATGCCCTTGAAAAATTCACCGAACTGAAAACCATCTGGATAAGCCTGGAGGCCTGAAATGACCGAACATACCAGTAGTTATTACGCCGCCAGTGCGAATAAATATGCGCCTTTCGACACGCTGAATGAGTCAATCACCTGTGATGTTTGCGTGGTTGGCGGCGGCTATACCGGGCTTTCCTCCGCGCTGCATCTGGCAGAAGCGGGCTTTGACGTGGTGGTTCTCGAAGCCTCACGCATCGGCTTCGGCGCCAGCGGACGCAACGGCGGGCAGCTTGTAAACTCCTACAGCCGCGACATCGACGTTATCGAAAAAAGCTATGGCATGGACACTGCCCGTATGCTCGGCAGCATGATGTTTGAAGGCGGCGAGATCATTCGCGAGCGCATCAAACGTTATCAGATTGACTGCGACTACCGCCCCGGCGGCCTGTTTGTGGCGATGAATGATAAACAGCTCGCGACTCTGGAAGAGCAGAAAGAGAACTGGGAACGCTACGGCAATAAACAGCTGGAGCTGCTGGATGCCAACGCCATTCGTCGTGAAGTCGCCAGCGATCGCTACACCGGCGCGCTGCTGGATCACAGCGGCGGGCATATTCACCCCCTGAACCTCGCCATTGGTGAAGCCGATGCCATTCGTCTCAACGGTGGGCGTGTGTATGAGCTTTCTGCGGTGACGCAGATCCAGCACACTACGCCCGCCGTGGTGCGCACTGCCAAAGGCCAGGTGACGGCGAAGTATGTGATTGTCGCCGGGAATGCGTACCTGGGCGATAAAGTGGAGCCGGAACTGGCGAAACGCAGTATGCCGTGCGGCACGCAGGTGATCACTACCGAACGGCTTTCCGATGAGTTAGCCCGTTCGCTGATCCCGAAAAACTACTGTGTGGAAGACTGTAACTATCTGCTTGATTACTACCGTCTTACCGCCGACAACCGCCTGCTGTACGGCGGCGGCGTGGTCTACGGCGCGCGCGACCCGGATGACGTTGAGCGTCTTGTGGTGCCGAAACTGCTGAAAACCTTCCCGCAGCTGAAGGGCGTGAAAATTGATTACCGCTGGACGGGCAACTTCCTGCTGACCCTGTCGCGTATGCCGCAGTTTGGTCGCCTCGATACCAACATCTATTACATGCAGGGCTACAGCGGCCACGGTGTGACCTGTACCCATCTCGCCGGGCGTTTGATTGCCGAACTGCTGCGCGGCGACGCCGAGCGTTTCGACGCCTTCGCCAATCTGCCGCATTATCCGTTCCCCGGCGGGCGTACGCTTCGCGTGCCGTTTACCGCGATGGGCGCGGCTTATTACAGCCTGCGCGATCGTCTGGGCGTTTAATTTCCGATTAACCGTGAAGAGTCAAAAGGTGTGAAACATGAGCAACAATGAATTCCATCAGCGTCGTCTTTCTGCCACCCCGCGCGGGGTTGGCGTGATGTGTAACTTCTTCGCCCAGTCGGCTGAAAACGCCACGCTGAAGGATGTTGAAGGCAACGAATACATCGATTTCGCCGCAGGCATTGCGGTGCTGAATACCGGGCATCGCCACCCTGAACTGGTCGCGGCGGTGGAGCAGCAACTGCAACAGTTTACCCACACCGCGTACCAGATTGTGCCGTATGAAAGCTACGTCACCCTGGCGGAGAAAATCAACGCCCTTGCCCCGGTGAGCGGGCAGGCTAAAACCGCGTTCTTCACCACCGGCGCGGAAGCGGTGGAAAATGCGGTGAAAATCGCCCGCGCCCATACCGGACGCCCTGGCGTGATTGCGTTTAGCGGCGGCTTCCACGGTCGCACGTATATGACCATGGCGCTGACCGGAAAAGTCGCGCCGTACAAAATCGGCTTCGGCCCGTTCCCCGGTTCGGTGTATCACGTGCCGTATCCGTCAGAACTGCATGGCATTTCGACGCAAGATTCCCTTGATGCCATCGAACGCTTGTTTAAATCGGACATTGAAGCGAAGCAGGTGGCGGCGATTATTTTCGAACCGGTGCAGGGCGAGGGCGGATTCAACGTGGCGCCAAAAGAGTTGGTTTCTGCGATTCGCTGCCTGTGCGACGAGCACGGCATTGTGATGATTGCCGATGAAGTACAAAGCGGTTTTGCGCGTACAGGTAAGCTGTTTGCGATGGATCATTACGCCGATAAGCCAGACTTAATGACGATGGCGAAAAGCCTCGCGGGTGGCATGCCGCTTTCGGGCGTGGTCGGTAACGCGAATATTATGGACGCGCCCGCGCCGGGCGGGCTTGGCGGCACCTACGCCGGGAACCCGCTGGCGGTGGCTGCCGCGCACGCGGTGCTCAACATTATCGACAAAGAATCACTCTGCGAACGCGCGAATCAACTGGGCCAGCGCCTGACAAACACGCTGATTGAGGCCAAAGAACACGTTCCGGCGATCGCGGCGGTACGCGGTCTGGGGTCGATGATTGCGGCAGAGTTTAACGATCCGCAAACGGGCGAACCGTCAGCGGCGATTGCACAGAAAATCCAGCAACGCGCACTGGCGCAGGGGCTGCTTCTGCTGACCTGTGGCGCATACGGCAACGTGATTCGTTTCCTGTATCCGCTGACCATCCCGGATGCGCAATTCGATGCGGCAATGAAAATTTTGCAGGATGCGCTGAGAGATTAATACGCAGAAGCGAAGGCCAACGCAATAATGCCTGATGCGCTGCGCTTATCAGGCCTACAAATGACGTATTGATTATGTAGGCCGAATAAGGCGTTCACGCCGCATCCGGCGAATCGCATTGCCCAACTCCGCTAAATCTGGTGCTTTTTCAACAACGCGCGGAACTGATGATAGGTTAACCCCAGCAATTCAGCCGCGCGTTTCTGGTTATATTTCCCCTGTTGCAAACTGAGTTGCAGCAACTCTTTTTCCTGCTGCATCTGAAACTCACGTAAATCCAGCGGCAGCGTTGGAAGCGAGGTGGTTTCTGAAACGGCAATGGCTTCTTCAGGTGGACGCCGTTTAAAGGGATCAATAATGATGTCATCAAGCGGATAATCGCTGGTGCCGTGGCGATACACCGAACGTTCCACCACGTTTTTCAATTCACGAATATTTCCCGGCCAGCGATAATTCAGCAATGTTTCTCTGGCGTGCTCGGTAAAACCCGGGAACAGAGGCAGCTTGATTTCCCGACACATCTGGATGGCAAAGTGCTCTGCCATCAACATAATGTCGCTTTCGCGCTCGCGCAGTGGTGGCAGTTGCACTACATCGAAAGCCAGCCGGTCGAGCAGATCAGCGCGAAAAGTACCTTCATTGACCATCGCCGGGAGATCGGCATTCGTCGCGCATACCAACCGTACATTCACCTGTAATGGCTGGCTGCCGCCAACGCGCTCCAGTTCACCGTACTCAATCACGCGCAATAATTTTTCCTGCACCATCATCGGTGCTGTAGCGAGTTCATCAAGAAATAGCGTACCGCCGTCGGCACGTTCAAATCTCCCTGGATGACGTTTTTGCGCACCGGTAAACGCACCCGCTTCGTGACCAAACAGTTCGGAATCCAGCAGATTTTCATTTAACGCCGCGCAGTTAAGGGAAATAAACGGCCCTTGCCAACGAGAGGAGAGATAATGCAGACGGCTGGCGATCAGCTCTTTACCTGTTCCGCGCTCGCCGATGATGAGCACCGGTTTGTCCAGCGGTGCGAGATGCGAAACCTGTTCCAGCACTTCGAGAAAGCTGTTCGCCTCACCGAGTAAATTATCTTTGTATTCTGCCATGATGAAATTCGCCACTTGTTAGTGTAATTCGCTAATTCATCCTGGCATGTTGCTGTTGAATCTTCAATCAGATCTTTATAAATCAAAAAGATAAAAAATTGGCACGCAAATTGTATTAACAGTTCAGCAGGACAATCCTGAACGAAGAAATCAAGAGGACAACATTATGGGTATTTTTTCTCGCTTTGCCGACATCGTGAATGCCAACATCAACGCTCTGTTAGAGAAAGCGGAAGATCCGCAGAAACTGGTGCGTCTGATGATCCAGGAAATGGAAGACACGCTGGTTGAAGTGCGTTCTACTTCGGCACGTGCGCTGGCGGAAAAGAAACAGCTGACTCGCCGTATTGAACAAGCGTCGGCGCGTGAAGTTGAGTGGCAGGAAAAAGCCGAACTGGCACTGCTGAAAGATAGAGAAGACCTGGCGCGTGCGGCGTTAATTGAAAAACAGAAACTGACCGATCTGATTAAGTCCCTGGAACATGAAGTGACGCTGGTGGACGATACGCTGGTGCGTATGAAGAAAGAGATTGGCGAACTGGAAAACAAATTGAGCGAAACTCGTGCTCGCCAGCAGGCATTGATGTTGCGTCATCAGGCCGCAAACTCGTCGCGCGATGTGCGTCGTCAGTTGGACAGTGGCAAACTGGATGAAGCGATGGCCCGTTTCGAATCTTTCGAGCGCCGTATCGACCAGATGGAAGCCGAAGCGGAAAGCCACAGTTTCGGCAAACAAAAATCGCTGGACGATCAGTTTGCCGAACTGAAAGCCGATGATGCAATCAGCGAACAACTGGCACAATTAAAAGCCAAAATGAAGCAAGACAATCAATAATAACATCCAGGCGGCGTCCGAACACGCCGCCGCTCATCCCTTAAGGAGTACTTATGAGCGCGCTATTTCTGGCTATTCCGTTAACCATCTTTGTGCTGTTTGTTTTACCGATTTGGTTATGGCTGCATTACAGCAACCGCTCCAGTCGTGGAGAGCTTTCGCAAAGCGAACAACAGCGATTAGCGCAACTGGCTGATGAAGCAAAACGGATGCGCGAGCGTATTCAGGCACTGGAATCCATTCTTGATGCTGAACATCCGAACTGGAGGGATCGCTAATGGCGGGTATTAATCTCAATAAAAAATTATGGCGTATTCCACAACAGGGCATGGTTCGCGGGGTCTGTGCCGGGATTGCTAACTATTTTGATGTACCGGTAAAACTGGTACGTATTCTGGTGGTGCTATCGATTTTCTTCGGTCTGGCGCTGTTTACCCTGGTTGCTTACATCATTTTGTCATTTGCGCTTGATCCAATGCCTGACAACATGGCGTTTGGTGAACAACAACCTTCCAGCAGCGAATTGCTGGATGACGTCGACCGTGAACTGGCGGCCAGTGAAACGCGTTTACGCGAGATGGAACGTTATGTCACTTCCGATACTTTCACGTTACGTAGCCGTTTCCGTCAACTGTGAGGAAAGTTATGAATACTCGCTGGCAACAGGCCGGGCAAAAGATGAAGCCTGGTTTCAAATTAGCAGGCAAGCTGGTACTTCTTACCGCACTGCGCTATGGCCCGGCGGGTGTGGCTGGTTGGGCGATAAAATCAGTTGCTCGCCGACCGCTGAAAATGTTGCTGGCTGTGGCGCTGGAACCGCTGTTAAGTCGGGCTGCCAATAAACTGGCGCAGCGTTATAAAAGGTGAGGGGAGTTCCGCAAAAATTGTTAGATCTCAGGCGTATAATGGATGGCAATTTTCATCCATAGAAGGATACTTATATGTTTAAAAAAGGCTTACTTGCTCTGACTCTGGTGTTTTCACTGCCTGTTTTCGCCGCTGAACACTGGATCGATGTTCGTGTTCCAGAGCAGTATCAGCAAGAGCACGTTCAGGGGGCCATCAATATTCCCCTGAAGGAAGTGAAAGAGCGCATTGCCACCGCCGTTCCGGATAAAAACGACACCGTGAAAGTGTATTGCAACGCCGGACGCCAGTCCGGGCAGGCAAAAGAGATCCTCAACGAGATGGGATATACCCACGTTGAGAACGTCGGTGGCCTGAAAGACATCGAAATGCCGAAGGTCAAAGGTTAACAAATTATTGCCTGAGCGGTGTAAATAACGCCGCTTATTCATTTGATAAATCAAAATTAACCCACATTATTATCTCCAGTATCTAATCCTTTCTACGGCTTTCTGGCACAGGACAGCAATGAAGCGACTTAAAAATGAACTCAATGCGCTGGTGAATCGGGGGGTCGACAGACACCTGCGACTGGCCGTTACTGGACTTAGCCGCAGTGGCAAAACGGCGTTTATTACCGCGATGGTAAATCAGTTGCTCAATATTCATGCCGGAGCACGTTTGCCGCTATTAAGTGCGGCGCGTGAAGAGCGCCTGCTGGGCGTAAAACGCATTCCCCAGCGTGACTTTGGCATTCCGCGCTTCACCTATGATGAAGGGCTGGCGCAGTTATATGGCGATCCTCCCGCCTGGCCGACGCCAACGCGCGGCGTCAGTGAAATCCGCCTGGCGCTACGTTTTAAATCGAATGATTCACTGCTGCGTCACTTCAAAGACACCTCCACGCTGTATCTGGAGATTGTGGATTATCCCGGCGAATGGCTGCTCGACCTGCCGATGCTGGCGCAGGATTACTTAAGTTGGTCTCGGCAGATGACGGGCTTACTCAATGGTCAGCGCGGCGAATGGTCGGCGAAATGGCGAATGATGTGCGAAGGCCTGGATCCGTTAGCGCCTGCCGACGAAAACCGACTGGCAGACATTGCCGCCGCGTGGACCGATTATCTCCACCACTGTAAACAGCAGGGGCTGCACTTTATTCAGCCAGGGCGCTTTGTTTTGCCTGGCGATATGGCAGGAGCGCCCGCGCTGCAATTCTTCCCATGGCCAGATGTCGATGCCTGGGGCGAGTCCAAACTGGCGCAGGCCGATAAGCATACCAATGCCGGAATGCTGCGCGAGCGGTTTAATTATTACTGTGAGAAGGTGGTGAAAGGGTTCTATAAAAACCACTTTCTGCGCTTTGACCGCCAGATTGTGCTGGTGGATTGCCTGCAACCTCTCAACAGTGGGCCACAGGCATTTAATGATATGCGTCTGGCGCTGACGCAGCTGATGCAAAGTTTCCACTACGGGCAGCGTACCCTGTTCCGGCGTTTGTTTTCGCCGGTTATCGATAAGCTATTGTTTGCTGCCACTAAAGCGGACCATGTGACCATCGATCAGCACGCCAATATGGTTTCATTACTGCAACAACTGATTCAGGATGCCTGGCAAAATGCGGCGTTCGAAGGGATCAGCATGGACTGCCTGGGGCTGGCGTCAGTTCAGGCGACCACCAGCGGCATTATTGATGTTAACGGTGAGAAAATCCCGGCGCTGCGCGGTAATCGACTCAGCGATGGCGCACCGCTCACTGTTTATCCTGGCGAAGTTCCCGCACGTTTGCCCGGTCAGGCGTTCTGGGATAAGCAAGGCTTCCAGTTTGAAGCGTTTCGTCCGCAGGTAATGGATGTCGACAAACCGCTACCGCATATTCGTCTTGATGCTGCGCTGGAATTTTTAATAGGAGATAAATTGCGATGACCGAACCGTTAAAACCACGTATTGATTTCGACGGTCCGCTGGAGGTCGATCAGAGTCCAAAATTCAGGGCGCAGCAGACCTTTGACGAAAATCAGGCGCAAAATTTTGCCCCGGCCACGCTCGACGAAGCGCAGGAAGAAGAGGGGCAAGTTGAAGCGGTAATGGACGCCGCGTTACGACCGAAACGCAGTCTGTGGCGCAAAATGGTGATGGGCGGGCTGGCTCTGTTTGGCGCAAGCGTTGTCGGTCAGGGCGTGCAGTGGACAATGAACGCCTGGCAAACTCAGGACTGGGTAGCGTTGGGTGGATGTGCCGCTGGGGCATTGATTATCGGTGCTGGCGTAGGTTCTGTGGTAACAGAGTGGCGGCGCTTATGGCGCTTGCGCCAGCGTGCGCACGAACGCGACGAAGCGCGCGATTTGTTGCACAGCCACGGCACGGGTAAAGGCCGCGCATTTTGCGAAAAACTGGCGCAGCAGGCGGGAATCGATCAGTCACATCCGGCGCTGCAACGCTGGTATGCCTCAATCCATGAAACGCAGAACGATCGTGAAGTGGTTAGTTTGTATGCTCACCTGGTCCAGCCGGTTTTAGATGCCCAGGCGCGGCGCGAAATCAGTCGTTCGGCGGCGGAATCGACGTTGATGATTGCGGTCAGCCCGCTGGCGCTGGTGGACATGGCGTTTATCGCCTGGCGCAATCTGCGTTTGATTAATCGCATCGCCACGCTGTATGGCATTGAACTGGGGTATTACAGCCGTCTGCGCCTGTTTAAACTGGTCTTGCTGAATATCGCTTTCGCGGGTGCCAGCGAACTGGTGCGTGAAGTGGGGATGGACTGGATGTCGCAGGATCTCGCCGCGCGCTTGTCTACTCGCGCCGCTCAGGGAATAGGTGCCGGGTTACTGACCGCACGACTGGGGATTAAAGCTATGGAACTTTGCCGCCCGCTGCCGTGGATTGACAATGACAAACCACGTTTGGGTGATTTCCGTCGTCAGCTCATCGGTCAGGTAAAAGAG
The DNA here is from genome assembly GCF_004212225.1 of Escherichia sp. E14V7. Lineage (NCBI taxonomy): Bacteria > Pseudomonadati > Pseudomonadota > Gammaproteobacteria > Enterobacterales > Enterobacteriaceae > Escherichia > Escherichia sp. E14V7. The sequence goes on along the minus strand of NZ_RHJJ01000008.1, from coordinate 92,612 downwards.
ACGTTACAAAAGAGCAAAACGTCCGGCGAAAAATAGTGCACATTCGGGCGCTGATCGGATAGCTTTACGCCGAAGTGCCCGTTTATCCATCGTTGTGTCAATGTTTGTTGACAGAAACCTTCCTGCTACTCGAATAGTGTCATATCATCATATTTATTGTTCTTTTTCATGTGAAGGTTCCCATGCGTCTGGAAGTCTTTTGTGAAGACCGACTCGGTCTGACCCGCGAATTGCTCGACCTACTGGTGCTAAGAGGCATCGATTTACGCGGTATTGAGATTGACCCAATCGGGCGGATTTACCTGAATTTTGCCGAACTGGATTTTGACAGTTTCAGCAGTTTGATGGCGGAAATACGCCGTATTGCGGGCGTTACCGATGTGCGCACTGTGCCGTGGATGCCTTCCGAGCGAGAACATCAGGCGTTGAGCGCATTGCTTGAAGCATTGCCTGAACCCGTGCTTTCTGTCGATATGAAAAGCAAGGTGGACATGGCAAATCCGGCGAGCTGTCAGCTATTCGGGCAAAAACTGGAGCGCTTACGTAATCATACCGCTGCGCAATTGATTAACGGATTTAATTTTTTACGTTGGCTTGAGAGCGACCCGCAGGATTCACATAACGAACATGTAGTGATTAATGGACAAAATTTTCTGATGGAGATAACACCTGTCTATCTTCAGGATGAAAACGACCAGCATGTCCTGACTGGTGCGGTAGTGATGCTGCGCTCAACAATCCGTATGGGCCGTCAGTTGCAAAATGTGGCCGCCCAGGATGTCAGCGCCTTCAGTCAGATTGTCGCCATCAGTCCTAAAATGAAGCATGCGGTAGAGCAGGCGCAAAAGTTGGCAATGTTAAGCGCACCGCTGCTGATCACGGGTGATACCGGCACGGGTAAAGATCTCTTTGCTTACGCTTGTCATCAGGCAAGCCCGCGTGCGAGTAAACCTTATCTGGCGCTGAACTGTGCTTCTATTCCAGAAGATGCTGTTGAGAGCGAACTCTTCGGGCATGCGCCGGAGGGGAAAAAAGGATTCTTTGAACAGGCGAACGGCGGTTCGGTTTTGCTGGATGAGATTGGCGAGATGTCGCCACGAATGCAGGCAAAATTATTGCGTTTTCTCAACGATGGCACTTTCCGTCGAGTAGGGGAAGACCACGAAGTGCATGTGGATGTGCGGGTAATTTGCGCGACGCAGAAGAATCTGGTCGAGCTGGTGCAAAAAGGCGTGTTCCGCGAAGATCTCTATTATCGTCTGAACGTGTTGACGTTAAATCTGCCGCCGCTACGTGACTGTCCGCAGGACATCATGCCGTTAACCGAGCTATTTGTTGCCCGATTTGCTGACGAGCAGGGCGTGCCGCGTCCGAAATTAGCTGCGGATCTAAATACCGTGCTTACGCGTTATGCATGGCCGGGTAACGTGCGGCAGTTGAAAAACGCCATTTACCGCGCACTGACGCAACTGGAAGGTTATGAACTGCGTCCGCAGGATATTTTGCTGCCGGATTATGACGCTGCAACTGTAGCCGTTGGTGAAGATGCAATGGAAGGTTCGCTGGACGAAATCACCAGCCGTTTTGAACGTTCGGTATTAACCCAGCTTTATCGCAATTACCCCAGTACGCGCAAACTGGCAAAACGTTTGGGCGTTTCACACACCGCGATTGCCAACAAATTGCGGGAATATGGATTGAGCCAGAAGAAGAACGAAGAATAAGTGGGATAAATGCCTGATGGCGCAATACCATCAGGCATAATAATTTACGCTTTCAGTACCGAGAGAGCTGCTTCGTAATCCGGCTCGGTGGTGATTTCATTTACCAGCTGGCTGAAAATCACATTATCATTTTCATCAATTACGACAACCGCACGTGCCGCCAGACCTTTCAGTGGACCTTCAGCGATCTCAACGCCGTAAGCTTGCAGGAATTCAGCGTTACGGAAAGTGGAGAGAGTGATAACGTTGTTCAGACCTTCCGCGCCGCAGAAACGAGACTGGGCAAACGGCAGATCGGCGGAAATGCACAGCACAACCGTGTTGTCGATTTCGGTTGCCAGTTGGTTAAACTTACGTACTGATGCGGCGCAAACACCGGTATCAATGCTCGGGAAAATGTTCAGCACTTTGCGTTTACCTGCAAACTGACCGAGGGTGACGTCAGACAGATCTTTTGCCACGAGAGTAAAAGTCTGCGCTTTGCTACCCGCTTGCGGGATGGAATTGGCGACTGTAACCGGGTTGCCCTGGAAATGAACGATTTGTGACATGATTATCTTTCCTGTTTACATATAGTTAACGTCACGCCTAGTTTATGCTAACTGTCAATAACACAGCAATCGCTATTTGCGCTTAATCCGCAGACCACCGCGGCAACAAGGAGTAAAGATGAGAACCGTTAAGGTATTTGAGGAAGCCTGGCCGTTACATACCCCGTTTGTTATTGCGCGGGGAAGCCGCAGTGAAGCGCGCGTGGTGGTGGTTGAACTGGAAGAAGATGGCGTCAAAGGTACGGGCGAATGTACGCCTTATCCGCGCTATGGCGAAAGTGATGCCTCAGTTATGGCGCAAATAATGAGCGTAGTCCCACAACTGGAAAAAGGGCTGACGCGCGCAGAGTTGCAAAAAGTTCTGCCTGCCGGTGCGGCGCGTAATGCGCTGGATTGTGCGCTGTGGGATCTGGCCGCAAGACAACAGCAGCAGACGCTGGCTGTATTTACCGGTATCTCTCTTCCTGAAACGATCACCACTGCGCAGACCGTAGTGATCGGTACGCCGGATCAGATGGCAGGCAGTGCCGCAGCATTATGGCAGGCTGGGGCTAAGCTGCTAAAAGTGAAGTTGGATAATCATCTTATCAGCGAGCGGATGGTGGCGATTCGCGCGGCAGTACCGGATGCGACGTTAATTGTTGATGCTAATGAATCCTGGCGTGCGGAAGGACTGGCGGCGCGATGCCAGCTGCTCGCCGATTTAGGTGTCGCAATGCTGGAGCAACCGCTGCCGGCTCAGGACGATGCGGCGCTGGAGAATTTTATTCATCCATTGCCCATTTGCGCAGATGAAAGTTGTCATACCCGTAGCAACCTGAAGGCGCTGAAAGGGCGCTATGAGATGGTTAATATCAAGCTTGATAAAACCGGCGGCTTGACGGAAGCGTTGGCGCTGGCAACAGAAGCGCGTGCACAAGGTTTCAGCCTGATGTTGGGCTGCATGTTATGCACCTCACGCGCCATTAGCGCAGCATTACCGCTGGCGCCGCAGGTCAGCTTCGCCGATCTCGACGGGCCGACCTGGCTGGCGGTGGATGTGGAACCAGCTCTTCAGTTTACGACCGGCGAATTGCATCTTTAGGATGCCAGCGCAGTAAATTCGCCATCGCAAAAAGATATTTTTCGCTGGCCTCATCGGCGGAGATGGGGGGAAACTCAGCAGTGATACAGTGTAAGTTCAGGTCTGCACACCAACTGCCAAAGGAACCGGGGGTGTCGTAGCCGACGCTGGTTACTAGCGGCAATTCAAACGACTGGGCCAGCCATTCACCTAATTCACTGTGTCTGGGATCTTCAATACATGCCAGAGGATCGTGGAACGAGACGACCCAGGCGGGTTGAATGCGATGAATGAGCTGGCATAACGCCTGGGTTTCAGGTTCGGAGCCAGGTTTGTCACCTGTCAGTAATACGACATCACGTTCTTCAGCGGCGCTGTTCCAGCGATATACCGTTTCTCCTTCCTTCCAGTTGGCGGCGGGAAAGTTTCTGTTTAAATCCACACCATTGGCATTGGCACGTAGACCCAACTGGCAACCGTCGGGATTCACACACAGCACAACATGATGGCGGCGCAGAGACGGTGTTAATGTGCGTAATGCGCAGGAGAGGGCGACGACGGAAGAATTCTCATCGCCGTGGGTACCAGCAAGAATCAAACCACTTTCGCTGCTGGCGGCATGGGCGGGAAACCAGAGCAGCGGCGCGCCCAATAATGAACGTCCGTAATGTTCTGTTCCGGGCGGAAATGCGCCGCGTTCGGCGCGTGGGCGAGTTACGGTCATGATCGTCTCTGGTTCAGGAAGTATTACAGGCAGTGTTGTGCAAATTTTGCGGATTATCAAATCCTTTCGACAACGATATGTTATCGATCTTGTATCACTTTTTTGCCGGAAGTTGTTTGCATTTCTTCAAGGAGAAACAAATAATTACGCATCAATATTAACGTCGGTTTGAGGGTAACTTATGAAGCACTCTGTTTCAGTAACTTGTTGTGCGCTGTTAGTCAGCAGCATTTCTCTTTCGTATGCTGCTGATGTTCCGAGCGGCACAGTACTGGCAGACAAGCAGGAGCTGGTGCGTCATATTAAGGATGAGCCTGCATCATTGGATCCCGCGAAAGCGGTTGGTTTGCCGGAGATTCAGGTGATTCGCGATTTGTTTGAAGGACTCGTGAATCAGAATGAAAAAGGGGAGATTGTCCCCGGCGTCGCCACCCGGTGGAAAAGTAATGACAACCGTATCTGGACCTTTACCCTGCGCGATGATGCTAAATGGGCAGATGGCACACCGGTTACAGCGCAGGATTTTGTCTATAGCTGGCAACGTCTGGTAGACCCGAAAACGTTGTCCCCATTTGCCTGGTTTGCCGCGCTGGCGGGGGTAAACAATGCTCAGGCGATTATTGATGGTAAAGCCACGCCTGACCAACTTGGCGTCACTGCCGTTGATGCCCATACCCTGAAAATCCAGCTTGATAAGCCATTGCCGTGGTTTGTTAATTTGACGGCCAACTTTGCCTTCTTCCCGGTGCAAAAAGCCAACGTTGAAAGCGGTAAAGATTGGACAAAACCAGGGAAACTTATCGGCAACGGCGCATATGTGCTTAAAGAACGCGTAGTGAATGAAAAGCTGGTGGTTGTACCGAATACCCATTATTGGGATAACGCAAAAACGGTACTGCAAAAAGTGACTTTCCTGCCGATTAACCAGGAGTCCGCTGCCACGAAACGTTATCTTGCAGGTGATATTGATATCACTGAGTCCTTCCCGAAAAATATGTATCAAAAGCTGTTGAAGGATATTCCAGGGCAGGTTTATACACCGCCGCAGCTGGGGACTTATTATTATGCCTTCAATACGCAAAAAGGTCCGACGGCAGATCAACGCGTTCGTTTGGCATTAAGTATGACGATTGACCGCCGCCTGATGACGGAAAAAGTATTAGGCACCGGTGAAAAACCAGCATGGCATTTTACGCCAGATGTTACTGCCGGATTTACGCCGGAGCCTTCGCCGTTTGAACAAATGAGTCAGGAAGAACTGAATACGCAGGCAAAAACTTTGTTGAGCGCAGCCGGTTATGGTCCGCAAAAACCGCTGAAGCTGACGCTTTTGTATAACACTTCAGAAAACCATCAGAAAATTGCGATTGCCGTAGCATCGATGTGGAAAAAGAATCTTGGTGTGGACGTCAAATTGCAAAATCAGGAATGGAAAACCTATATCGATAGCCGTAACACCGGTAATTTTGACGTTATCCGCGCATCATGGGTTGGGGACTATAATGAACCGTCTACCTTCCTGACACTGTTAACGTCAACGCACTCGGGAAATATTTCACGTTTTAATAATCCGGCATACGATAAAGTGCTGGCCCAGGCATCGACTGAAAATACCGTGAAAGCGCGCAATGCTGATTACAACGCGGCAGAGAAAATTCTCATAGAACAAGCGCCTATTGCACCGATTTACCAGTATACCAATGGGCGATTAATCAAACCGTGGTTGAAAGGTTATCCCATTAATAACCCGGAAGATGTGGCCTATAGCCGCACAATGTATATTGTGAAGCATTAATATGATGTCATCTGGCGCGTTTATGCGCGCCAGATTTAACAACCCCGATAAAATACCTTCTTTTTTTAAAATCCCCCTATAAAAATCACACCCAAGACAATTATTTGAATTTTTCTGCCAATGTCCAGCATAAATAATAATCAAATATTTTATTTAAAAGGTGTATTACATACTCCCAATATATGCTGTGCTTTACTTTTCTTTACAACGCAAGACGTATTGCGTTCCTTGTGAAAGTTTTCATTCGCAAACAGACACACAGCTAAAATGGGGTGGTAAAATGAAAAAATCCTTAGCTATTCCTTTAGTTATCTCGTTATTACTCCTTCATTATCCTTCTTTAAGTCTGGCCGCAGAATCACTGCCCGATGCCACGTCGTTGGGGCTGGAAAACTTAACGAATGATCTCTCACGACAAGAATTGTTTGTAAAAATACTGGAATCGGATCCATCTCGTGATAAAGAGTTTGATTCCTTTGCGGTAAAAAAATATTTTAAATTTCCGGCTGATGTCGCTTACGATTCGGTATTGAATCAACCACGACCCAGTTCTTTATTTGGTGTGGATATCAGCCATCATAACGGTAAAAACTTCCCGATCGAACTGTTGGCAAAAAATAAGTCTGTGTTCTTGTATATGAAGTCCAGTCAAGGAACGCGTTATGTTGATCCTGAATTCGCCGGTTTTTGGCAGCGGGCTGGGGATACTGAGCGAGGGATAAAACTTCACCGTGGGGCCTACCACTTTCTTTCCAGTGGCACACCGGCAGACGACGCGGAATTGTGGGGACGCAAGCAGGCAATGACGTTTGTTAAAGTTATTAAAGCCAATGGCGGGTTAAGGGCGACAGATATGCCACCGGCGGTGGATGTTGAGTGGGATGTAGATTCATCAACAGGTAAGGACCGCTGGCAGAAGCGTAAACCCACTGAAATAATCACGATGATCAAGGCATTCACCGCGCAGGTAGAAGCCGATTTAGGGCGTAAACCGGTTATCTACACTGCGCGGGCGTGGTGGAAAGATGCCGTCGGCGGAGAAAAAAGTTTTGCCCAGGTTGCAGAACATAATCTGTGGCTGGCTGATTATTCTAATCAGGCACAGGCCAGCGAAACGCCGCGTTCAATTAACCAGACAAAATGGGCAATCTGGCAGTTTACCGATGCTGCGCAGCTTAATTTGGGATCAAGTCAGAAATTCGATGCCAGTATATACAAGGGCCCGACCGCTGAGTTTTATTCCACTCTGGGTGTGCAGGAGTTTTAAATCATGAACAGGCGATGGCCAAATTTATGTAAAACGCTCCTGGGGCTGTTAATTGCAGGAATATCACTGGGAATGACTGATGTCCGCGCAGATGACATTTGCAAAAATGGCGCAATGGTCCCTGATGAATATTGTCATTTTTTTGTCCACTATGGGCCAGAAAACCCAGGGAAACTGGATATCCGGATCAGTGATGCGTTAAAAATACCCGATCAGGATGCAGCGAAAACTCGCTCCATCGGGTTGATTATTGCAATTTCAAAATATCCACTATTACACGCAGATATTCCGGCAGCCGCGGTGGATGGCCAAAGAATGGCTGATTTTCTGATCAACGGACAGAAGTTTGATGAGGTTATTCTACTAAGAGATCAGGAAGCTTCATTAGATAATATTAATTATTTTTTAAAGGAATATTTACCTGCCAGAGGGATGATGTTTGATAAGAAAGCTCGCTTGTTAATTGCTTATTCAGGTCATGGTCGTTTTGGCACTCAAAATGGTAATTCTGATAAAGCCCCTGCATTTGTATTGAGCAACGCTACGGATATTGATGGTTCAAAAGGGATGTATGAAATGCCAGCTCTGAACACACAACTTAATATTCTGGCAAAGCGTTATTTCCATGTTCTGACTTTAGTCAATGCTTGCTTTGGTTCTGGCTTGTATGGCATGACTATCGGCGCGGGTAATTCTAACTCGTACAGTAATCCTGGTGCCTATGCAATAGCTGCCGGTGATGATAAAACAGAGGTTTACTCACTGGAGGCAAAGCGCGGTAGTGTCTTTTTCGATACGATTATCAAAGGAGTAACGAATGGCGTTGCCGACGAACGTTTTGGTAAGTCATATATGGTAAAGGTAGATGGAAAAAAGGAATACTACGCAGGAATAACCAGAACGTTGAGTTTATTTATCTATGTTAATGATCAATATTCAGATATTAATGAAAAACTGGATGAACAAGGTAAGGGATTACATTTAAGCGATGCCTGGATAGGTGCAACAGAAATGCCCGCGGGTCCTGGGGGATTCTTCTTCATCAATGAACCTGCGGCAAATCGTCTGGATAATAAGACTCAGCTGGCTGCGGGTAAAGCAGGGGAGTTTACGAATATTGATGTGGCCTCATTCTCGATTGATAAGTCAGCCCCTGTCCCCGCAGATAATCAGGAAAAAGATAATAAATCGATTGAGATTCCTTATGGCCCCGTAAGTGCAATTCCCAACCGTCCTGACATTCGTATTTTTAAAACGCCGGAAATTTACCCGATTCACGGGCATGATATTTCTTCTAACGATGGTGAAATAGACTGGAAATTATTCCAGGAAAAATCGTCTGCGCGTTTTGTTTATGCGAGAGTGGTTGGCTGGAGAGGCCCCGATTCATCATTTAAGTCTCACTGGAAACAATTAGCTGATTCCAAATTTGACCGTGGAGGTTATTTCAAATTTGATTTTTGTCGCACACCTGAGGCGCAATTGGAAACAGCAAAAAGTCTCCTGCCCGCAGAGCCGAAAATGTTACCGCCCGGTATTTTATTGGTAAATCCTGAAGGTGAAGATACAACTCAACTAAACTGCTTTAAAAAATCGGGAATGGCTAATGCACGGAATGATATTTTACGTTTTGCCGATTTAATCTACCAAAATTATCATAAAACACCCATATTTTATGGAAATCATAATAATCTGTCACATTTTATGGATAGCCGATTCGAGCAGTATATGGTGTGGATGGGGTATTGGGGACAAGCTGGTGTGAAGCTTGAAGGACGCAATCCCTGGACGCTTTGGCAATATTCAGGGAATGAAACGGTGCCGGGGATCGGTCACAGCACGGAGTCTGAAGTTTTCTTTGGTACTGAGGAACAATATGTTCAATTTAAAGCTGGCGAGAATAATGTCGCGTTGGCTGCTGTTAATTGAATAATAAATAAAACTGGATGGCGAATAAGCATATCGCCATCCAGTTTCTGCGGGTTGTTACTTCACCTGTTCTGGTAGTGTGTTATTCTCCATATACAACGTCTGGCTGGGGAAGGCAAAATCCGCGCCATGCGACTGTACAATATCGATAATTTTCAAATATACGTCCTGCTGGGCGGCAAGCCATTCGGCCCAAACCGTGGTTTTAGTAAAACAATAAACCATAATATTTAGCGACGAATCGGCAAACTGGTTGAAATAAACCAATAGGGTTTGCTGCTGGTCGATGGCGGGATGATTTTTAAGCATTTCGCGTACCGCTTCGACAATAGCGCCCACTTTAGCCGCATCTTCATAACGTAAACCAATGGTCGTAGTAATACGACGGTTGGTCATTCGACCGGGGTTTTCAACGCTGATAGACGAAAACAGTGAGTTCGGCACGTACAGCGGACGATGATCAAATGTGGTGATTTTAGTCATTCGCCAGCCAATTTCTGCCACCGTTCCTTCGATATTTCTATCAGGAGAACGGATCCAGTCGCCAATACTAAAGGGGCGATCAAAATAGAGCATAATGCCGGAAAAGAAGTTGCTCAGAATATCCTTGCCGGCCATACCCACTGCAAGGCCACCAATACCACCAAAAGTCAGCAAGCCTGAAAGGCTCATGCCGAAATGTTCGCCATAGAGCAGAACAATGACGACGATGATGCTGATTTTGATGATCCGCGACATAATCCGTGCACTGGTAATATCGCGGCCTTTTTTAATCTGCTTCCGTTCAAACTGATTGATTAGAAGGAATAACTTAACCGTCAGGATAAGGGCTATCAGTGACGTACAGATAAAATCAACGGCGTCCGGTGTGATAAATTTGAGTTTGTAGTTTTCGATGACATAATTAATGATGCTACCAACAGCACTGATAATTATGGTGTAGATTAAAAATTGCACTGCGTGGAATAAGAATCCTTTTCTTTTATGATTTCCACGGCGAAACCAAAAGCTCATAAGAATCAATGCTGCGCAGCTACCGAAAATAATGACCAGATTAAGCGCATTATTTGTAAACAGTTCAGCGATCATTGTTTTATCAGGCTCCTCCAGATTGTTGACGTCATGCCGGAAACCCCTGGCGGGGTTATTTTATCGCGATAATTCATGCATATCATCAATAGACAGGGAAGGAAGTAGCAATATTAGCTAATTTATCAACGAGTTGATGATATGTTACGCGACAATCTATTGCTTTCAGGGCAGACAACACCAAAATGTCATGGTATTGTTACACACAAGTAACAAAGGGTTTATCTGCAAAAGGATTATATTATGGTCATGGCGAAACTGAAGTCAGCGAAGGGGAGAAAGTTTCTCATAGGTTTGTTGGCGGTTTTCATTATTGCGGCGTCGGTAGTGACTCGCGCGACTATTGGTGGTGTTATTGAACAATACAATATCCCGCTGTCCGAATGGACGACATCAATGTATGTGATTCAGTCGTCAATGATTTTTGTCTATAGTCTGGTCTTTACCGTGTTACTGGCAATCCCGCTGGGTATTTATTTCCTCGGCGGAGATGAGAAGTAAGTAAAAGAAAAGGCCCGTAACTTCGGGCCTTGAAAGCAAGTGACGAACGATTAATCGTCGTCTTCGTCGTCCAGTTCGACAGGTGTCTGGTATTGGTCGGGTTTAATCACCAGCAGGTCGCAGCGAAGATGATCAATCACTTGTTCCGCCGTATTGCCAAGGAATGCCGCAGAAATACCAGTGCGTCCTACGGTTCCCAGAACCACAATCCCTGCCTGTAAATGCTCCGCTAAATCGGGAATCACTTCTTCCGGTAGACCTTTTTCGACATGCGTCATTTTCTCGTCAATGCTGAATTTCTGCCGCAGGGCTTTCATCGCCAGTAAATGTTGCCCGCGAATAGCATCGTTATAAACGCTTGGATCAAATTCCGGCAGTTCAATCGCAATATTGATGGGGGTTACTGGATAAGCACCAACCAGATGTACCTCGGTGTGGTTGACCTGATCCGCCAGTTCGATCGTCTCTTTCACCAATTTTTCATTGAGCGCATTATGATACGGCTCTTCGCTGGCGAGATTCACCGCCACCAGCGCCTTACCCCCTTCCGGCCACGGCTGGTCTTTCACCATCCACACCGGGCTCGGGCATTTGCGTAACAGGTGCCAGTCTGTTGGCGTAAAAATCACCGCTTCCAGGCGGTCATGTTGGTGCGCCATTTTTAGCACCAGATCGTGCCCACCGCTAAGTACTTCCTGAATGATGGCTTCGAAAGGACGGTTATGCCAGACCACTTTAATTTCAATGGGAACGCCAGCGTTAAGATAATATTTCGCCTGCTCGTGGATCCACGCAGTACGCTGACTAATGACGCCCTGACGCATGGCGGTCCGCTCGTCCGGGGAGAGTAGGGTAGTCATCTCGTATGAGAAGTCATAAATAGGCAAAAAGGCTTTAATTTTGCCACCAATCCGTTGATGCAAATAAACAGCTCGCCGTAATGCGGGTTGATCGTCCTGATTAGGATCGATAACAACAAGCATGTTCTGATACATAGCCATACAGAGTCTCCTTACAACAACTGTCAATGCAGTTTGTATTAAAAGAGTAACCTAGATCTGGTGAATGAAACAGTGATGAACCTTCTGCCAGATCAATAAATGAGAAAAATTTAATGATATGACAGAAGGATAGTGAGTTATGCGGAAAAATCAGGCGACGTTGCGTGTATGACCAGCTAGTTGGGCCAGCGCATCGTTATTTTCGATGGTGATATATTTACCTTTAACTGCCAGCATGCCGCTTTTCTGGAAGCGCCCCAGCAGACGGCTGATGGTTTCTACCGTCAGGCCCAGATAGTTACCGATATCGCCACGAGTCATCGTCAGGCGGAATTCACGAGGGGAGAAGCCGCGTTGGGCAAAACGACGGGACAGATTATAGATAAATGCAGCCAGACGTTCTTCGGCATTTTTCTTCGACAACAGCAGGATCATGTCCTGATCGCCTTTAATTTCGCCGCTCATCAGACGCATCATTTGTTGGCGCAAATTTGGCATTTTACCGGACAGATCGTCCAGCGTTTCGAACGGAATTTCACACACCATCGAGGTTTCCAGCGCCTGGGCGAAGCTTGGATGATGACCGCTGCCTATGGCATCGAAACCCACCAGATCGCCTGCTAAATGAAAGCCAGTGATTTGCTCGTCGCCTTGCTCTGTAATGGTATAACTTTTAATCGTACCGGAGCGGATGGCATAAAGCGATTTAAGTTCATCACCAGCCTTAAACAGCGTCTGGCCTTTCTGAATAGGCTTCTTTCGCTCAATGATATTATCAAGCTGATCAAGCTCATGTTCGTTGAGTGTGAACGGGATGCAAAGCTGACTGATGCTGCAATCCTGGCAATGGATAGCACAACCGCCAGACTGAATGCGCCGTATAATTCGCTTTTCCGGGATCATAGGTCTGCTCAAGCCGTAATTGATATTTGTCAATTTTAACATCTTTTTAGGGAGCAAGTAAGTCTAAGCAAACCTTAACAGCGGAGAATTCCGATAATAGATGTAAATTTATGTCTATCTAATTGAAAAACCTTAGATTGTTAAGGGTAACTTTACGTAAAACTGTGAACACGCAGGCACAAATTGCTTAATGTTTACAGTAAAAGATAACCTTCATGGCGCAATAGCCACTCTTTTCGCTGCACTCCGCCTGCATATCCTGTCATCGTGCCGTTTCGGCCAATGACCCGGTGACAAGGCACCACAATACTGATCGGGTTTGCACCGTTGGCTGCGCCGACGGCACGCGCGGCCCCTGGGCGGCCTAGTTGTTCTGCCAGTTGACCGTAATGCATTACCTGTCCACACGGGATAGTGCGTAGCGTTTTCCATACTTCCCGTTGAAATGGCGTACCGCCGGTGGCAGTGGGTAGGGAATCAATAATGCTTAGATTACCGGCAAAATAATCACGAAGTTTATCGCTTAACCCGCCGGGATTGGTGGCGGAAATACGCTCATAACCTTCTTTGCGATAATGGATGTCCAGCAATTGCACCATGCGATCGCTATACTCTTCCCACTCAACCGCCCGCAGACGAAATTGTTCATCGCAAATAACCCACAGAGGACCCAGTGGCGTGGCAATTTTTTCTTCAAGTAATCTCAGCATCCGTTCTCTCTTAAGATAAATATGGGTAAACACCCCCGGACAAATCAGCAGACCGACAAGATACCACGCAAGCAACATGAGCAGCCATACCACAAGAAGATAAGAGGGTACGGTACGACTAATGAATAGTAGGTACCTGGATTAGTTTCCGGTTTGAACGATAGCGCTGAAGTGGATTTCCGGGCTAAATGCGTCTGCCGCTTCGTTACTTCTCCCGACACCAGCGAGAATGTGGTTTTCTGCAATGCAGACAAATGAATAAAAAAATAGAGTCTGTCGACATCCGCCAGACTCTACAGTACACACAGCAGTGCATCCGCGTCTTGAATCCGGCCTGCTTCCTGTCAGCCGGTGACAGTGTTATAACGGTTTTGCCCATCAGTTGCCAATTTTCTTCAGTGACAGATTTCACGAAAATATAAGTTAAAACGTTCATCTCGTGATTGAATAATCATGCATCGTTAATCGACTGGTGAATTTAGCGGGTAATTAACCTGTGCGGCGTTTAAACATATTGCAGAATGATTTGCTTAAGTATATTTCAGGCGACGTGCAACAAATTACCGTCATCATATATTGGTTGCTTGATGGACAAATCGCCTTAATTAGGGCCTGTGCAGGCTCACTCCCGGCCTAAACTGTTCGATACTGCAACCAGGCTGGTATAAAATGCCTCGCCTGCGGAGACACTAGCCTGTATGGAGCAAGATGTTGTTTCAACTTGCGAAGTGAACGATGCAGCAAGCATCAGATATATGAACAATTAACCCGTCTGGATCACGACGTGCGAAGGTACATAGGAGGTTACATGAACCTTGACGACAAATCGCTGTTTCTTGACGCCATGGAAGATGTCCAACCACTGAAACGCGCTACTGATGTCCACTGGCATCCTGTGCGTAACCAACGCGCGCCACAGCGTATAGACACGCTGCAACTTGATAATTTCCTCACCACAGGATTTCTCGACATCATCCCGCTAAATCAGCCCCTGGAATTTCGTCGGGAAGGTTTGCAACATGGGGTGATCGATAAGCTACGCAGCGGCAAATATCCGCAACAGGCTAGCCTGAATTTACTTCGCCAGTCGGTGGAAGAGTGCCGCAAAATGGTGTTTAGTTTTATTCATCAGGCGCGGGCGGATGGTTTGCGTAATGTACTTATTATTCACGGCAAAGGCAGAGAAGATAAGTCTCACGCCAACATTGTCCGTAGTTATGTCGCACGTTGGCTGACAGAGTTTGATGATGTACAGGCTTATTGCACCGCGCTACCGCATCATGGCGGCAGCGGGGCGTGTTACGTTGCACTGCGTAAAACAGCGCAGGCGAAACAAGAAAACTGGGAGCGTCACGCTAAACGCAGTCGATAATTCATTGACGCTTCCGCGCTATTGAAAATATCAAGCCGCCAGTACGCGGTTGCGTCCGTCATTTTTCGCCCGATACAACGCATCATCTACGCGTTTAAACAGTTCATCGATGCCTTCATTGCCTTCGTGATGTGCCACGCCAATGCTGACCGTAAAACGCGGTAAGCCAGAAATACTCACTTTTGCCACGCTCAATCGGATAGTTTCAGCGAGAGAAATTGCGGTATCCAGCGGAGTTCTGGGTAATAACAAGACGAACTCTTCACCTCCCCATCGAAACACCATATCGCCTTTGCGAGCGCAGCTTTCGAGCGTACGTGCCAGAGTGCATAAAACTTCATCACCTTTCTGGTGACCGTACAGGTCATTAATATGCTTAAAACGATCGGTGTCGATAAGCAGCAAACTGTAATCCTGAGCGATTGCGAGATGCTGCATCTGGCCTTGCTCGGTGATGTGATAAAATTGTCGGCGGTTAAGTAACCCCGTCAATGCGTCATGGTGAGCCGCGTGTTCCAGTTGTTGTTCCAGCCTTTTTTGCTCGGTAATGTCATGCACGATGCATAACATTAACTTGTCGCCATAAATCTCAATTGGCCCGGCATAAGTTTGCACATGGCGAGTGGAACCATCTGCCAGCTTATGGACAAAGTTAAGAGGTTTATGTCCGCCGGGTAAACGTGAAATTTCATGCATGACAGGCATCACACGACGCCCAAGAATATTAATTTCCCAGGTGTGTTTCTGACAGATTGTTTCATGGTTATAGCCATAGAAATTGAGTGCGGCCACATTGGCGTCGACAATTTGGCCATCACGCGAGGGATCTATCAACAGCATTGGCGCGGAATTAGTCAGAAAAAAACGCGCATAAAACCCTTGTTTTTTACGCTGATAATTTGCAGATCGGCTGGCTTTTAAGCCCAGACTTGCGGGTGTCTCCATCCCTTCAAATATGATCACTTCCCCAGTATCACTAATCTCTTTGAGGGTTAACCGACAGCTTAGTGCTGTCTCTTCACCATTACGCTTGACCGTGAGAATTTCTACAATATCGAGTTGGTTATGCAGGTCTACGAGATATTTTGGTAGTTCGTTTTGGGAGGAGACGGAATAGAGGCCGGTTCGTAGCTGACTAAAAGTGAGTTCTTGCATCAACAGTTGCGCAGCGCTATTGGCATAAATTAACCGTTCCTCGAAGGGGGAAACGATCCAGACAGGACTGGTTAATAAGTCCAGGGTATTGAAGTTGTGCGTAGTCATTGAAATCCCGTTATTTTTATCAATTTTCTATTGTTATTTGATCGCAAAAATGCCACCACAAATGATCAGATAATTCTGATAATGATAGACGCTATTTAACACTTTACCCCTTTTCTAATCATGAAAAGTATTTTGCTTTCTGTATTTAGTTTTGACAGGATTTTATTAATCATTTCAGGGTAATGGGGTGAGGAGATGTTGCGTAAGATAACCAGAAGACTAGACTACAAAATAAAGCATTGATAATGGAGGCACTGTGGAAACGATTAAGGGAGCGGACATAAATGTACCGGATGCAGTATTTGCCTGGATGTTGGATGGTAAAGGCGGCGTTAAACCGCTGGAAAATACAGATGAGATAGATGAAGAGCATCCCTGCTGGCTCCACCTTAATTATGTGCACCATGACAGCGCGCAGTGGCTGGCAACGACGCCATTGCTCCCAAATAACGTGCGTGACGCGTTGGCAGGGGAAAGCACGCGGCCCAGAGTCAGCCGTCTTGGTGAAGGGACGTTGATTACGTTGCGCTGCATTAATGGCAGTACTGATGAACGTCCCGACCAGCTGGTTGCCATGCGTGTTTATATGGACGGTCGGTTCATTGTCTCGACCCGACAACGTAAAGTACTGGCGTTAGACGATGTAGTTAGCGATCTGGAAGAGGGGACCGGCCCGACTGATTGCGGAGGCTGGCTGGTGGATGTGTGTGATGCATTAACCGATCACTCCAATGAGTTTATAGAGCAACTGCACGATAAAATTATCGACCTGGAAGATAATTTACTTGATCAACAAATTCCGCCGCGCGGTTTCCTGGCACTACTACGGAAACAACTCATTGTTATGCGTCGCTATATGGCGCCGCAGCGAGATGTTTATGCTCGCCTTGCCAGTGAGCGCCTGCCCTGGATGAATGACGATCAACGGCGCCGAATGCAGGATATTGCTGACCGTCTTGGGCGCGGTCTGGATGAGATTGACGCGTGCATTGCGAGAACTGGCGTGATGGCGGACGAAATCGCCCAAGTGATGCAGGAAAATTTAGCCCGCCGTACTTACACAATGTCATTGATGGCAATGGTCTTTTTACCCAGTACATTTTTAACCGGGTTATTTGGCGTTAACCTCGGCGGTATTCCCGGTGGAGGATGGCAATTTGGTTTTTCGCTTTTTTGTATTCTGTTAGTTGTTCTTATTGGTGGTGTTGCTTTATGGTTGCATCGTAGTAAATGGTTGTAACAAAAGCAATTTCACCGGGTTTCTGTATACAAAAACGCCGTAAAATTTGAGCGAGGTCAATAAACTCTCTACCCATTCAGGGCAATATCTTTCACGCAGGTGAATGCAACGTCAAGCGATGGGCGTTGCGCTCCATATTGTCTTACTTCCTTTTTTGAATTACTGCATAGCACAATTGATTCGTACGACGCCGACTTATATAAGTCGGCTTTTTTTTGTCTGTTATCTGTCAACGTCTACCCTTTAAGAGTCTACCCAATGACCAAAGGGAAATATGATGACACTCATTTATTTGCAAATTCCTGTCCCTGAACCGATTCCTGGCGATCCCGTCCCAGTCCCCGATCCAATCCCTCGTCCACAACCTATGCCCGACCCGCCGCCCGATGAAGAACCGATTAAATTGTCGCAACGTGAGCGTAGATCTGCGAGGATACGCGCCTGCTAACTTTGCGCTGATGACCACGAGAATAGATTGTGACCGCTTTTTCTACCCTGAACGTTTTGCCTCCCGCCCAGCTCACTAACCTTAATGAGTTGGGTTACTTAACCATGACACCGGTGCAGGCCGCCGCACTTCCGGCGATCCTTGCTGGAAGAGATGTTCGCGTGCAGGCGAAAACCGGCAGCGGAAAAACCGCGGCATTTGGCCTCGGGTTGTTACAGCAAATTGATGCGTCGCTGTTTCAGACTCAGGCTTTAGTGCTGTGTCCGACTCGTGAACTGGCGGATCAAGTCGCAGGGGAGTTACGTCGGCTGGCGCGTTTTCTACCAAATACCAAGATCTTGACCTTATGCGGCGGTCAGCCGTTTGGCATTCAGCGCGACTCACTGCAACACGCGCCGCATATCATCGTGGCAACGCCGGGGCGTTTGCTGGATCACCTGCAAAAAGGCACTGTTTCGTTAGATGCGTTGAATACGTTGGTCATGGATGAAGCCGACCGTATGCTGGATATGGGGTTTAGCGACGCAATTGATGAAGTCATCGGTTTTGCGCCAGCTTCTCGCCAGACGCTTCTCTTCTCTGCCACCTGGCCGGAAGCGATCGCCGCGATTAGCGGTCGTGTACAACGAGATCCCCTGGCGATTGAAATAGACACAACAGATGCTCTGCCGCCTGTTGAACAACAATTTTATGAGACATCCAGCAAGGGCAAAATTCCGTTGTTGCAACGGTTATTAAGTTTGCATCAGCCAGCGTCTTGTGTGGTGTTTTGTAACACCAAAAAAGATTGCCAGGCTGTGTGTGACGCACTGAATGAAGTAGGGCAAAGTGCATTGTCGTTACATGGCGATCTGGAACAGCGCGATCGCGACCAGACGTTGGTTCGTTTTGCCAACGGTAGCGCTCGTGTGCTGGTAGCGACCGATGTCGCTGCGCGTGGTCTGGATATTAAATCGCTTGAACTGGTGGTGAACTTTGAGCTGGCGTGGGATCCTGAAGTTCATGTGCATCGTATCGGGCGTACGGCGCGTGCCGGGAATAGCGGTCTGGCAATCAGTTTCTGTGCGCCAGAAGAAGCACAGCGCGCCAATATCATTGCCGACATGTTGCAGATGAAACTTAACTGGCAAACGTTACCAGCCAGCAGGGACATTGTGTCGCTGGAGGCAGAAATGGCAACGTTGTGTATCGATGGCGGGAAAAAAGCCAAAATGCGTCCGGGTGATGTATTAGGCGCGCTGACAGGAGATATCGGGCTTGATGGTGCGGATATTGGCAAAATCACCGTGCACCCAGCGCATGTCTATGTCGCAGTGCGACAGGCGGTTGCTCATAAGACATGGAAGCAGTTACAGGGCGGCAAGATTAAAGGAAAAACTTGCCGGGTACGGCTGTTAAAATAACGAAATGTTGAATTGCCTGATGCAAGGATAAACATCTTCTTCGGCATTGCCGGATGCGACGCGGACCGCGTCTTATCCGGCCTACATGAGTAGCCCGATAAGCTTGCGTATCGGGCGCTATTCTGATTATTTCACTTCAACCACATTCAGGCGCAGTTCATCCAGCTGATTTTCGTCTTCTTCAGGCTGCCAGCCCGCCGGTTGTAGTGGGAGCTCTTCGCGATCAAACGCCAGATCACCGCCGTTAACCACTTCTGAACCGTGGGTAATGCCTTTGAAATCGAAAAGACTGGTATCGCACAGATGAGACGGCACCACATTCTGCATCGCGCTGAACATGGTCTCGATACGTCCCGGATAACGCTTATCCCAGTCGCGGAGCATATCGGCAATCACCTGACGTTGCAGGTTAGGCTGTGAACCGCACAGGTTGCACGGAATAATCGGGAACGCTTTCGCATCGGCAAAACGCTGAATATCTTTTTCGCGGCAGTAGGCCAGCGGACGAATCACGATATGTTTGCCATCATCGCTCATCAGTTTCGGTGGCATCCCCTTCATCTTGCCACCGTAGAACATATTTAAGAACAGCGTTTGCAGGATATCGTCGCGGTGGTGACCCAGTGCGATTTTCGTGGCTCCCAGTTCTGTTGCGGTGCGATAAAGGATACCGCGACGCAGACGAGAGCAGAGCGAGCAGGTGGTTTTTCCTTCAGGGATTTTCTCTTTTACGATCCCGTAAGTATTCTCTTCAACAATCTTATACTCAACGCCCAGCTTATCGAGATACTCCGGCAGGACGTGTTCCGGGAAACCTGGCTGTTTCTGGTCGAGGTTAACGGCAACCAGCGAGAAATTGATTGGCGCGCTTTGCTGCAAATTACGCAGGATCTCCAGCATGGTATAGCTGTCTTTGCCCCCGGAGAGGCAAACCATAATGCGGTCGCCATCTTCAATCATATTGAAGTCAGCAATGGCTTCGCCCACGTTACGACGCAGACGTTTTTGCAATTTGTTCAGGTTGTATTGTTCTTTCTTACTAATTTCTTGATTTTGCGACATTTAATAGCGACTCAATTCGTTATATGGCATCAGAAAAGTATGCGTCATGCCGGAACGCCCAGCATAAGAAATCTGATATAAAAACTGTGGCGTGTATGGTACGGATTAGAGGGGAAAATGTCAGCACATTTGCGAAATGAATCAAAAAGCCCGCAGCGATCTGCGGGCGTTAGTGTTAGCGCACGACCAGCACTGAGCACTCTGCGTGACGTACTACGGCAGCGGCGTTAGAGCCGAGCAGGTAGGTGGTGATATCCGGTCGATGAGAAGCAATGATTATCATGTGAGCAGGGATTTTTTTCGCCATTTCCAGAATACGGTCTTTTGGCGAACCTTCTTCAACATGGACATGCACTCTGTCAGTCGGCAGTTTGAATTTTTTAATGACTTCTTCCAGTTGCGATTTGGCTTCCGCTTTCAGGTCATCCATTGCCGGTAACTCTGCGGAATACGCTAATCCCAGAGAGGCATAGTAGGGTAGCGAAGGTATTACCGTCAGGAAATGAACCTCTGCATCATCAATCTTTGCCTCTGCCTCAACGTGGCTAATCACACGTTGAGTTAATTCTGAATCTGAAATATCGATAGGGACAAGAATCGTTCTGTTCATAAAACCTCCTGTTTTAGTATCCGCATAAAGTGTAACGCCAGATGACTCATTTTGTGTAATGACGGAGTTCACATTTTTAATTTAGATCAAGGGAGGAGAAATATGAAGAAAATGCCCGCCAAACGGCGGGCAGGCAAGATTAAAACTGGTATACCAGACCTAAAGCAACGATATCATCGGTAGAGATACCGTTCGCAGCGTAGAAGCTGTCATCCTCATCTAGTAGGTTGATTTTATAATCAACATAGGTGGACATGTTTTTGTTGAAATAATATGTTGCGCCAACGTCGGCGTATTTAACCAGATCTTTATCGCCATCAGTACCGACCAAATCGTTGCCTTTAGACATCAGGAAGGAGACAGCCGGACGCAGGCCAAAATCAAACTGATACTGGGCAGTAACTTCAAAGTTCTGGGTTTTGTTGGCAATCGTATTTGCTGAATTGCCGTAAGGCGTCATGTTACGGGTTTCAGAGTACATGGTTGCAAGGTAGATATTGTTAGCATCGTATTTTGCCCCTGCCGTCCATGCGTCAGCCTTATCCCCTTTTGCAGTAGAGAATTCAGCCTGTTGGTTGGTACGATCAGAACTGGTATACGCAGCACCAATGCTCACCCCCATACCTAAGTCGTAGGTAGAGGAGATACCGAAACCGTCGCCATTGGCATTCTTAATATTACGACTGCCACCGTTTGCAGTACCTTCTTGCTCATGACTAACCTGGTTTTCGTTCGCTCCCTGATACTGCACAGCAAAGTTCAGGCCATCAACCAGACCGAAGAAATCGGTGTTACGGTAGGTCGCGACGCCGTTTGCACGACCGGTCATATAGTTATCGGCTTTGGTATAAGAGTCGCCACCGAATTCAGGCAGCATATCTGTCCAGCCTTCGATGTCGTACATCACACCATAATTACGACCATAGTCAAATGAACCGAAGTCACCAAATTTCAGACCGGCAAATGCCAGACGAGTCCAGGAGTCGCCTTTATCATTTTCAGAGCCATTAGCCTGAACGTTATATTCCCATTGACCATAACCAACCAGTTGATCGGTAATTTGAGTTTCGCCTTTAAAACCAAAACGTACATAAGTTTGATCGCCATCACTATTCGCATTATCAGAAAAATAATGCAGGCCATCGACTTTGCCGTACAGGTCTAATTTATTGCCGTCTTTATTATAAATTTCTGCTGCATGTGCAGCACCTGCGGCGAGCAGGGCAGGGATTAAGAGCGCCAGTACTTTGCTTTTCATTGAATAAATCCTTTAGTTATTTTATTTGCCTTAATTTCCCCTGTTTGGGGAATGAAAACATCCTAAAGGAGAAATTCAGTTAGCAGATAAATATCATTTGTTACGCCTTAAGTAAAACCTTAATCAAATAATTCTATGGAAATAGTAATAAGTTTGATGAATGTATTGCCGGGGAATCATGCAAAATAAAAATTATACATTTAATAAAGCATGGGTTATTCTGCGCGGGTTATATGCCTTTATTGTCACAGATTTTATTTTCGGTTGGGTCATTGCATTACTAATGTTTTTCCAACGAATAAAAAGACAAGCCCGAACTTTCGTTCGGGCTTTTTTTTGAATTGGATAATAGTTATCCAGAAAGGTTACTCGGTGCTATTTTTTTCCGCCTTTCCGGCCATTTGTGCCAGGAAGTCATAACGTTTTTGCAAATCAGCGGCGGCATCTTTCCATAACTGTTCTGCCACTTCCGGCTGTTGCGTGTTCAGACGGCGGAAACGCTGCTCATGAAGAAGCGTTTCTTCCAGAGCTTCTGAAGGCGGGCGGGAATCCAGCGCCAGCGGCAGTTTACCTTCATCGGCTCGACGCGGATCAAAGCGATACAGCGGCCAGAAGCCCGTTGCGGTGAGTTGACGCATCTGGTCGTGACTTAATGCCAGGTCATAACCGTGCTCTTCACATGGGCTGTAAGCAATAATCAGCGATGGCCCCGGATACGCTTCCGCTTCCTGTATCGCTTTCACCGTCTGGTTGAGTTGTGCGCCAAGAGAAATCTGCGCGACATAAACATGACCGTACATCATCATGCTAACACCAAGGTCTTTGCGCGCTTTGCGTTTGCCATGTTCACCAAACTTAGTTACCGCACCAAGCGGGGTGGCTTTCGATGCCTGACCACCGGTATTGGAATAGCATTGCGTATCCAGCACCAGGATGTTGACGTTTTCCGTCAGACTCAACACATGATCCAGACCGCCAAAGCCGATGTCGTAAGCCCAGCCGTCACCACCAATCAGCCAGATTGATTTCTCCACCAGCGCATCTGCGTCACGCAGCAGTTCATGCGCTTCAGCCACATCTTTGAGTTGCTGGCGCAGAGCAGCGACTTGTTCGCGACGAACGTCTGGCGTGGCGTCTGATTTCAACGCAGTCAGTAACTCAGCAGGGATTTTGTCGGCAAATTGATCCAGCAGACGCAGTACGCGGACACGGTGTTGATCGACCGTCAGGCGGAAACCAAGGCCGAATTCGGCATTATCTTCAAATAGCGAGTTCGCCCATGCCGGTCCACGACCGTTGGCATCAGTGGTATATGGCGTGGAGGGCAGGTTACCGCCGTAAATAGAAGAACAGCCAGTCGCGTTGGCAATCAACATCCGATCGCCATAGAGCTGAGTGAGCAATTTGATATACGGCGTCTCACCACAACCGGAGCAAGCGCCAGAATATTCAAACAGCGGAGTGATCAACTGCGAAGTACGAATATCAATACGTTCCAGTTTGCTGCGGTCGATTTCTGGTAAATTCAGGAAGAAGTCGTAATTGATTTTCTCTTCTTCCACATGTTCCAGACGCGACATCATATTGATGGCTTTGATCTCTGGATTTTGTCGGTCTTTCGCCGGGCAAACTTCTACGCACAGGTTACAACCGGTGCAATCTTCCGGTGCCACCTGCAACACATATTTCTGCCCGCGCATATCACGAGATTTTACATCCAGTGAATGCAGGCTGGTCGGAGCGTTTTCCATCGCTTCAGGCGGTACGACTTTCGCGCGAATGGCAGAGTGTGGGCAAGCGGCGACGCAGTGGTTACATTGAGTACAGAGTTCCTCTTTCCAGATAGGGATCTCTTCGGCAATGTTGCGTTTTTCCCAGCGAGTAGTTCCCATCGGCCAGGTGCCGTCTGGTGGTAGCGCTGAAACGGGGAGGGCGTCGCCAAGTCCGGCGAGCATCGCAGCGGTAACCGTTTTGACAAAATCAGGTGCGGCATCAGATACCACTGGTGGACGGTTGGCACTTTGCGGATTTACCGGTTGCAGTGGTACTTCTTCAACGGACTCGCGCGCCAGCGCCAGAGCTTGCCAGTTGCGTTCAACCAGATCCTGGCCTTTGCTGCTGTAACTTTTGGCAATGGCGCCCTGCAATTCTGCGAGGGCGCTGTCGCCAGGCAGAATTTGCGTCAGGTGGAAGAAAGCCATCTGCATGACGGTGTTAATGCGTGCTGCCAGCCCACATTCGCGGGCAATTTTCGCCGCGTTAATCACATAGAAACGCGCTTTTTTCTGATTCAACACAGCCTGGACTTCCTGCGGCAGTCGCGACCACACTTCATCTGCGCTGTACGGCGTGTTGAGCAGGAAAATGCCGCCAGGTTTTAAACGCTCAGCCATTTGATATTTGTCGATAAACTGCAACTGGTGGCAGCCAACAAAATCAGCCTGGGAAATGAGATAAGCGGAACGAATCGGCTGCTCGCTCACGCGAAGGTGAGAAACCGTCAGGCCGCCCGCCTTTTTGGAGTCGTAAACAAAATAGCCCTGTGCGTACCACGGCGTGGAATTACCGATAATTTTGATATTGTTTTTAGTTGCGGAAACGCTGCCGTCGCTACCCAGCCCGTAAAAGAGTGCTTCCAGTTTTGCGGAATTCGGCAGAGTATTTTCCGGCAATGGCAGCGACAAATTGGTCACATCGTCATAAATACCAACCGTAAAGCGCGCTTTCGGTTTAGCTGCGTTGAGTTCGGCGAATACCGCCAGTACACAGTCTGGGCCAAATTCTTTGGATGAAAGACCATAGCGCCCGCCAATGACGCGTGGCAGTGTTTCGCGCTCGCCATTATTAAAGGCTTCAGCCAGCGCCGTCATTACATCCAGATACAGGGGTTCTGCCTGCGCACCAGGCTCTTTGGTGCGATCCAGCACCGCCACAGTACGTACAGAGTTCGGCAATGCTTGCAGTAAGTGTCTGGCGGAGAAAGGGCGGTAAAGTCGCACTTTTAGTACGCCCACTTTTTCGCCATGGGTCAGCAATTCGTCCACGACTTCTTCACAGGTGCCGATGGCCGACCCCATCAGGATAATTACCCGTTCCGCTTGCGGATGACCATAATATTCAAACGGCTGATACTGGCGACCTGTAGCGGCAGCGAAATCAGCCATTGCCTGTTCAACATGGTCATAGACCGCGTTGTACCACGGGTTAGTGGCCTCACGTGACTGGAAGTAAGTGTCCGGATTAGCCGACGTACCGCGGATTACCGGATGTTCCGGGTTAAGTGCGCGAATGCGATGAGCATCAATTTCTGCCTGGGGCATTAGCTCAAGAATAGTGTCGTCGGCCAGTGGGA
The DNA here is from genome assembly GCF_004212225.1 of Escherichia sp. E14V7. Lineage (NCBI taxonomy): Bacteria > Pseudomonadati > Pseudomonadota > Gammaproteobacteria > Enterobacterales > Enterobacteriaceae > Escherichia > Escherichia sp. E14V7. The sequence continues at coordinate 67,347 of NZ_RHJJ01000008.1, read as the reverse complement.
CAATTTTGTTGATTTCGTGGGAAGTTCTGAAACCATCAAAGAAATGAATAAATGGTACGCGGCTTTTCAGCGTTGCGATGTGCGAAATGAGAGCAAAATCTTGGGCTTCCTGCACGTTTGCTGCACACAGCATGGCGCAGCCAGTCTGACGTACCGCCATCACATCTGAATGATCGCCAAAAATAGAGAGCGCATGCGTGGCCACAGTACGCGCTGCCACATGCAGCACAAACGGCGTCAGCTCACCTGCCAGTTTATACAGCGTCGGGATCATCAGCAGTAAACCCTGCGACGATGTAAATGATGTCGAAAGAGCGCCTGTTTGCAAAGCACCATGCACAGTTGCGATAGCGCCAGCTTCTGACTGCATTTCAACCACACGAGGTGTATCTCCCCATACGTTCTTCAGGCCGTTTCCGGCCCAGGCATCAGCCTGTTCAGCCATCGTGGAACTCGGGGTAATAGGGTAAATGGCGATAACTTCACTGGTGCGAAATGCCACTGAAGCTAACGCGCCATTTCCGTCAATTGTGATCATACGACACCCTTACATTGCGCAAATGAGGGGCGCACGAAAAAGCTGCGCGCCCAGTAGTAATCTTTTAATTTTAGCAAATGGCTTTCTGCTGCATTTTCGCTTTTGTGTTCTCTATATCAGCGTAATGAATGTTTTGATCAAATCCCGGGCAAAAAAATAGCCACAAAATAGTAAAAAAACGTTGCAATTCACATACAGTTCTCGACGTAGCCGCCTGAGCTGCCTATTATTACGGCGGTTTCGTTGGACTTAAAGATTTGAGGAAGTAAAGATGCGAGTAATGTTGTGCGTAGGGGCTGCCGTTTTATTGTTGTCGGCGTGTAGTAGTGAACCTGTTCAGCAGGCGACCGCGGCGCATGTGGCCCCAGGTTTAAAAGCGTCAATGTCGAGTAGCGGAGAGGCAAATTGTGCAATGATTGGCGGTTCGCTTTCCGTTGCCCGTCAACTGGATGGTACAGCGATCGGGATGTGTGCATTGCCTAACGGCAAACGCTGTAGCGAACAGTCGCTTGCCGCCGGAAGTTGTGGCAGTTATTAATTCATTAAATCCGCCAGCTTATACGTTAATGTCTGTTTTGCGGTCGCCAGCGTTAACTGATTCGCGGTCAGATCCACTTGCGCACCTTCTTTCAGCATTTCGCGGATGGTGTTATCGAGTTCGTTAAGCTGTGGATTGGCACACATCATACGAGTCATTGCCAGTCCTTTAACTTTTAGTTCTCCGTCCGAAAGTTTACCTTCGCCGCTAAAGCGGTTGCACATGTTGCCAGAAATCATCATCTTTTCACCAAAGCTGATTTCTGGCGGGTTTTTCTCGCTGGCAACAGGTTGACCATTTACACTTTCCAGTACGAAACGGTGATGCTGTAACTTTTCTGGCGTTACAGCAATTTTGTCATTACTTACACATCCCGCCATCAGCAGGCTTAGCGCGACTAGCGCGGCAACTTTCTTCATTTTAGTTCTCTACTTAAGGTATAAATTTGGTGCTGTTTGCCGAATGCAACGCTGATTGCGTCTTATCCGTCCTTAAAACATATTTTAAGAATAGAAGATCAAATATCTTTGAGGATTATCTGAATAAGCTCCCCTGTATGACAGGGGAGCGGTAAGATTAAACCAGTTCGTTCGGGCAGGGTTCGCCTTTTTCCAGATTGCTCAAATTTTGCAGCGTTGTCTGGGAAATACTGGTCAGGGCTTCTGCCGTCAGGAATGCCTGGTGTCCGGTGAACAGTACGTTATGGCAGGCTGACAGACGACGGAAAACATCATCCTGAATCACATCGTTGGATTTATCTTCAAAGAACAGATCGCGTTCATTCTCATACACGTCCATTCCCAGCGAGCCAATTTTCTGGTTTTTCAGTGCTTCAATCGCGGCTTGTGAATCAATCAGCGCACCACGGCTGGTGTTGATGATCATTACACCATTTTTCATCTGATCGAACGCCGCCTCATTCAGCAGGTGGTAGTTCTCCGGCGTCAGCGGGCAGTGCAGGGAGATAACGTCTGATTCAGAGAACAGGGTCGGCAGATCGACATATTCCACGCCGAGTTCCAGCGCCGCCGCACTTGGATACGGATCGAATGCCAACAGACGCATACCAAAACCTTTCAGTATACGCAGCATTGCCACACCGATTTTACCGGTGCCAATCACCCCCGCCGTTTTACCGTACATAGTAAAACCAGTAAGCCCCTCCAGAGAGAAGTTGGCGTCACGGGTACGCTGATACGCGCGGTGAATACGACGGTTCAGCGTCATCATCATACCAATCGCATGTTCAGCGACGGCTTCCGGATCGTAAGCCGGGACACGCACCACTTTAAACCCCAGTTCTTTTGCCGCATCGAGGTCGACGTTATTGAAACCGGCACAGCGCAGGGCGATATACTTAACGCCGTGCTTTTTCAGCTCTTCCAGCACCGGACGGCTGCCGTCGTCGTTTACGAAAATACATACTGCTTCGCAACCATTGGCGGTTTTTGCCGTTTTTTCCGTCAGCAGAAAGTCAAAAAATTCCAGCTCAAAGCCAAAGGACTCGTTCACCTGTTGCAGGTACTTTTTGTCGTACTGTTTTGTGCTATATACGGCGAGTTTCATAAGACTTTCTCCAGTGATGTTGAATCACATTTAAGCTACTAAAAATATTTTACAAAATTTAAAATTTAATTGAAAGTTATGGCGATATTGAAAATTCCAGGAACATCTATGCTTAGTGTAGGCGCAACCTTCAACTGAACGGTTAAACATGCCACAATACCTGTATTGACTGCTTAATTTTTCGCTAAATCAGGATATTAACTACCCATGTTGGGTAAATATAAAGCCGTTCTCGCGCTACTATTACTGATTATTCTTGTGCCGTTGACGCTGCTGATGACGCTCGGGCTGTGGGTTCCCTCGCTGGCGGGTATCTGGCTACCGCTCGGTACACGCATTGCATTGGATGAAAGCCCACGCATTACGCGTAAAGGTTTAATTATTCCCGATCTCCGTTATTTGGTGGCGGATTGCCAGTTGGCACATATCACCGATGCCAGCCTTTCGCATCCCAGTCGCTGGTTATTGAACGTCGGTACAGTAGAACTTGACTCCACTTGCCTGGCGAAATTGCCAGAGGAAGAACCCTCGCCAGCCGCGCCGAAAACTCTTGCGCAGTGGCAATCCATGCTGCCTAACACCTGGATCAATATTGATAAACTGATTTTTTCACCCTGGCAGGAATGGCAGGGAAAACTCTCTCTATCGTTGACCTCCGATATCCAGCAACTGCGTTATCAGGGCGAAAAAGTTAAATTTCAAGGCCAACTTAAAGGGCAGCAACTCACGGTCAGTGAACTGGATGTTGCCGCCTTTGCAAATCAGCCGCCAGTAAAACTGGTGGGAGAATTTACCATGCCGCTTGTGCCGGATGGGCTTCCGGTAAGTGGTCATGCTACAGCAACGTTGAATCTGCCGCAGGAACCGTCACTGGTGGATGCCGAGCTGGAGTGGCAGGAAAATAGTGGGCAATTGATTGTAATGGCTCGAGATAACGGCGATCCGTTGCTCGATTTGCTGTGGGAAATTACCCGTCAACAGTTGACCGTTAGCGATGGTCGCTGGAGCTGGCCGTATGAAGGTTTTCCCCTGAGTGGGCGGCTGGGTATCAAAGTCGACAACTGGCAGGCAGGGCTTGAGAACGCGTTGGTTAGTGGTCGACTGAGTGTGCTGACCCAGGGGCAAGCGGGTAAGGGTAACGCTGTGCTTAATTTCGGCCCAGGAAAATTAAGCATGGATAACAGTCAGATGCCGCTGCAACTGACCGGTGAAGCGAAGCAGGCAGATCTCATTTTATATGCTCGCTTACCTGCTCACTTAAGCGGAAGTCTGGCTGACCCAACGCTGGCCTTTGAACCGGGCGCATTATTACGCTCTAAAGGGAGAGTCATTGATTCGCTGGACATTGACGAAATCCGCTGGCCGTTAGCAGGTGTTAAAGTGACGCAACGTGGTGTGGACGGTCGCTTGCAGGCCATTTTGCAGGCTCATGAAAATGAATTGGGCGACTTTGTGCTTCATATGGATGGGCTGGCGAATGATTTTCTCCCTGACGCAGGCCGCTGGCAGTGGCGTTACTGGGGCAAGGGCAGTTTTACCCCAATGCACGCCACCTGGGATGTTGCAGGAAAAGGTGAGTGGCAGGACAGCACGATTACGCTGACCGATCTCTCAACCGGGTTCGATCAGTTGCAATATGGCACGATGACAGTGGAAACACCGCGCTTAATTCTTGATAAACCCGTTGTCTGGGTGCGCGACGCCCAGAATCCGTCTTTTAGTGGCGCGCTTTCGCTGGATGCAGGACAAACACTTTTCACGGGCGGCAGTGTGTTACCGCCATCAACGTTAAAATTTAGTGTCGATGGGCGCGATCCGACGTATTTCCTCTTCAAAGGGGATTTACATGCTGGTGAGATTGGTCCGGTACGGGTGAATGGTCGCTGGGACGGTATTCGCCTGCGCGGCAACGCCTGGTGGCCTAAACAATCACTGACCGTATTCCAGCCGCTGGTGCCACCAGACTGGAAGATGAACTTACGCGATGGCGAGTTGTATGCCCAGGTGGCATTTTCTGCTGCGCCTGAGCAGGGCTTCCGTGCGGGTGGGCATGGCGTGTTGAAAGGTGGCAGCGCGTGGATGCCAGACAACCAGGTCAACGGTGTCGACTTTGTTTTGCCATTTCGTTTTGCCGACGGTGCGTGGCACCTGGGAACGCGGCGGCCTGTGTCATTACGTATTGCTGAGGTGGTTAACCTGGTGACGGCAAAAAATATCACTGCCGATCTTCAGGGCCGTTATCCGTGGACCGAAGACGAACCCTTGTTACTGACCGATGTGAGTGTTGATGTTTTGGGCGGTAACGTGCTGATGAAACAATTACGTATGCCGCAACACGATCCGGCGCTGTTGCGACTGAATAATCTCTCTTCAAGTGAACTGGTTAGCGCCGTCAATCCAAAGCAATTCGCTATGTCAGGGGCATTTAATGGCGCATTGCCGCTATGGCTTAATAATGAAAAATGGATTGTGAAAGATGGCTGGCTGGCAAACGCAGGTCCAATGACTTTGCGCCTGGATAAAGACACCGCCGATGCAGTGGCAAAAGACAATATGACCGCTGGAACTGCCATCAACTGGTTGCGCTATATGGAAATTAGTCGTTCATCGACAAAAATTAATTTAGATAATCTCGGCGTGTTAACCATGCAGGCGACGATCAGTGGTAATAGTCGCGTCGATGGTAAAACCGGTACGGTAAATCTCAATTACAGCCATGAAGAGAATATTTTCACGCTGTGGCGCAGTTTACGCTTTGGCGATAATCTCCAGGCATGGCTGGAACAGAATGCCCGACTCCCGGAAACTGGCTGCCCATCAGGAAAAGAGTGTGAGGAAAAACAATGAAAATAGTGATAGCCGCGTTCGTGTCCTCTTTTATGTTGGTTGGCTGTACGCCGCGCATTGAAGTGGCTGCACCGAAAGAGCCAATCACCATTAATATGAACGTTAAAATTGAGCACGAGATCATCATCAAAGCGGACAAAGATGTTGAAGATTTGCTCAAAACCCGTAGCGATCTTTTTTGAGGTAATGATGAAAAGAACATTACTCATAGCGTTATGGATTATTGGTCTGGTGAGCAGTAGTGCGATGGCATTAACCCTGAATGAAGCCAGAAGTCAGGGGCGGGTAGGTGAAAGGCATAATGGCTACCTTGCGGCTATAAGCACTGATCCGGAAACACGCGAGCTGGTAGCAAATATCAACCAGGCACGGAAAGAGAGTTATCAGAAGCTTGCTGAAAGCCATAATATCCCATTGGAGGAAGTGGCAAATCTGGCAGGGACGAAGCTGGTGGAAAAGGCAAAACCCGGTGAATACGTGCAGGGCATAAATGGTATGTGGATACGGAAATAACATGCAACGGTAGTTCAAACACCATTTGGTAGTAGTCGGTGAAAAATAGGGTATTAGTTCACAAGATCATAGTGCACTGTGTCGCTGCAAAGGAGAACATCGATTACACCGACATTCCTGAGAAAAAGATGAATGTCTTAAAAGAGATGCGTTCGCAACTATAGTGAATTGCTTCTTATCAAATAAATAATTTAAATAAATATTAAATATTAATAATATTCTCCGCATGAATTTGATCTCGAGATTATTATTGCCATTGCGATGATTTTTAATCATACATAAATATTATTTTTATGTTGTCAATATATTCATGATATCTATATTTGGGTGATGTCGATGAAATAGGTTGAATAATCTTCCGCTGACAATATAGAATGCCTCTCATATATTTTTTGAATATTTTATGGTCAGGTATTTGTAAGGGTTGTTGATTTCAATAATCTTTATGGATTCTGGCATTCTTTATATTTGTCAGAAGGATTTATTATGCAAAGGAAAACCCTATTATCAGCCTGTATCGCATTAGCTCTGAGTGGTCAGGGTTGGGCGGCTGATATTACAGAGACAGAAACGGCTACAGGCGAAAAGAAAAATACAAATGTGACTTGTCCGGCAGACCCTGACAAGCTGACTCCGGAAGCGTTAAAACAAATCCCTCCCGAATGTTCTCCACAAGTACAACAAAACCTTATGCCGTGGGTTGCCTCAGGTGCCTTTGCGTTAATCACCGCGCTGGCGGTCGTCGAACTAAACGACGATGGTAATCATCATCATCGCAACAATGCCCCTGTACCGCCAACACCACCCGATGATGATTCCAACGAGACTCCCGTTCCGCCAACGCCTGGCGGAGATGAGATAATCCCGGACGATGGTCAAGATGATCCCCCACAGCCTCCTAAACCCATTTCGTTTAATAATGACGTTATCTTCGATAAAACAGCAAAAACGTTAACGATTCGCGATACCGTTTTTACTTACAGCGAGAATGCTGACGGAACTATTTCTCTGGAAGATAGCAATGGGCGTAAGGCAACGATTAATCTTTGGCAGATTGATGAAGCAAATAATACTGTAGCCCTTGAAGGGGTGAGCCCAGATGGCGCAATAACGTGGCAATATAATCACAATGGTGAACTCATTATTACGGGTGATAATGCTACGATACATAACACCGGTAAAACTACCGTTGACGGAAAAGACGTCACCGATACAGAAATCAACGGCAATAACGGAATCGTTATCCAGGACGGCGATCTGGACGTCAGCGGCGGGGCGCACGGTATTGATATCACCGGCGACAGTGCGACGGTGGACAACAACGGCACCATGACCGTGACCGATCCGGAATCCATTGGTATTCAGATCGACGGCGACCAGGCAGTTGTTAATAACGAAGGCGACAGTTCCATCACCAACGGCGGTACCGGCACACAGATTAACGGTGATGATGCCACGGCAAATAACAGCGGCAAAACCACCGTTGACGGCAAGGATTCCACCGGCACGGAAATCAACGGCAATAACGGAAACGTTATTCAGGACGGCGATCTGGATGTCAGCGGCGGCGGTCACGGTATTGATATCACCGGCGACAGTGCGACGGTGGACAACAACGGCACCATGACCGTCACCGATCCGGAATCCATCGGTATTCAGATCGACGGCGACCAGGCGGTTGTTAACAACGAAGGCGACAGCACCATCACCAACGGCGGCACCGGCACACAGATTAACGGTGACGATGCCACGGCGAATAACGGCGGCAAAACCACCGTTGACGGTAAAGACGCCACCGGTACAGAAATCAACGGCAATAACGGGAAGGTTATCCAGGACGGCGATCTGGACGTCAGCGGCGGGGCGCACGGTATTGATATCACCGGCGACAGCGCGACGGTGGACAACAACGGCACCATGACCGTGACCGATCCGGAATCCATTGGTATTCAGATCGACGGCGACCAGGCGGTTGTTAATAACGAAGGCGACAGCACCATCAGCAACGGCGGCACCGGCACACAGATTAACGGTGACGGCGCCACGGCGAATAACGGCGGTAAAAACACCGTTGATGGCAAGGATTCCACCGGTACGGAAATCAACGGCAATAACGGGAAAGTTATCCAGGACGGCGATCTGGACGTCAGCGGCGGCGCACACGGGATTGATATCACTGGCGACAGTGCGACGGTGGACAACAACGGCACCATGACCGTGACCGATCCGGAATCCATCGGTATTCAGATTGACGGCGACAAGGCTGTCGTTAATAACGAAGGCGACAGCACCATCAGCAACGGCGGTACCGGCACACAGATTAACGGTGATGATGCCACGGCAAATAACAGCGGCAAAACCACCGTTGACGGCAAGGATTCCACCGGCACGGAAATCAACGGCGATAACGGAAACGTTATTCAGGACGGCGATCTGGATGTCAGCGGCGGCGGTCACGGCATTGATATCACCGGCGACAGCGCGACGGTGGATAACAAAGGCACCATGACGGTCACCGATCCGGAGTCCATCGGTATTCAGATCGACGGCGACCAGGCGGTTGTTAATAACGAAGGCGACAGCACCATCACCAACGGTGGCACCGGCACACAGATTAACGGTGACGACGCCACGGCGAATAATACCGGCAAAACCACCGTTGACGGTAAAGACTCCACCGGTACTGAAATCAACGGTAATAACGGGAAAGTTGTTCAGGACGGCGATCTGGATGTCAGCGGCGGCGGCCACGGGATTGATATCACTGGCGACAGTGCGACGGTGGACAACAACGGCACCATGACCGTGACCGATCCGGAATCCATCGGTATTCAGATCGACGGCGACAAGGCGGTTGTTAATAATGAAGGCGACAGCACCATCAGCAACGGCGGCACCGGCACACAGATTAACGGTGACGACGCCACGGCGAATAACAGTGGTAAAACGGTCGTTGATGGTACCGACTCCACTGGCACAGAGATCAACGGCAATAACGGAACCGTTATCCAGGACGGCGATCTGGACGTCAGCGGCGGCGCACACGGGATTGATATCACTGGCGACAGTGCGACGGTGGACAACAACGGCACCATGACCGTGACCGATCCGGAATCCATCGGTATTCAGATTGACGGCGACAAGGCTGTCGTTAATAACGAAGGCGACAGCACCATCAGCAACGGCGGCACCGGCTCGCAGATTAACGGTGACGACGCCACGGCGAAAAACAGTGGTAAAACGGTCGTTGATGGCACCGACTCCACTGGCACAGAGATCAACGGCAATAACGGCACCGTTATCCAGAACGGCGATCTGGATGTTAGCGGCGGGGCACACGGGATTGATATCACCGGCGACAGCGCAACGGTGGACAACAACGGCACCATGACCGTGACCGATCCGGAATCCATCGGTATTCAGATTGACGGCGACAAGGCTGTCGTTAATAACGAAGGCGACAGCGCCATCAGCAACGGTGGCACCGGCACGCAGATTAACAGTGACGACGCCACCGCCAACAACAACGGTAAAACCACCGTTGATGGCAAGGATTCCACCGGTACGGAAATCAACGGCAATAACGGCACCGTTATCCAGGACGGCGATCTGGACGTCAGCGGCGGCGCACACGGGATTGATATCACTGGCGACAGTGCGACGGTGAACAACAAGGGTAACATTACTGTCACAGATGAAAAATCTGTTGGTATACAGATTGACGGCGACAAAGCGACTTTTGTTCAGACTGGGGATGTTGACGTAACAAACTTTGCTACAGGGTTTAATATTACAACCAATGATGGAGACGTCTCACTGGCTGGCGATATGCAGATTGGTGATTTCTCCACGGGGCTTGTGCTCAATGGTGACAGTAACCAATTAACGCTGGCTACAGCTGATCTGAATGTTACCGGGCAGTCAGCCTCTGGGGTCAATGTTATCGGTGATAACAATAATATTGATATTACCGGCAATGTTCGTGTCGATAAAAATCAGTTGGCTGATAATGGTGCTGAAAGTTTTTACGATGACTCCACTGGTATCAATATTAAAGGCAATAATAACAAGGCAAATCTGGACGGAAAGTTAACGGTTGTCGTAGACAGCGAAATGACTACTCGTGGCTACTCAAAATATGATGGCAGTCAGGAAAATATCTCTGGCCTGGTTGTCTCTGGTGATGATAACGTTATTAATTTGAATAACGGCATTCACCTTGTGGGTGAAGTCAATAAATTAGCGGATGGTTCTGTTATTGCATCAGGACGTAAAGGCTCTGGGAATATACCAGTTATTAGTGTTGATGGTAAGTCATCGGTGTATTTGAAAGGCGATTCAACAATTAGTGGTGATTTTCCATTAGGTTATGAAAATATTATCCAGTTAAGCAATAATGCGGTGTTGGAAGTCGATGCAGATGCCTCGATAAGTATGGGGGATATTCATTCCTATAACCATTATAACATGGCTGAATCACGAATTGTTGATGTTAAATCAGGTGCCAAAGCTGTCAATAATGGCGATATTGATCTATGGAATATAGGCTTTGCTACGGTTTCTGATGTGGGTTCAACAAGTATTAATAATGGCAGTATTACGCTTTCGCAATATTATTATGGCTCAGTAGAGACTGGCGGGGCTGGTTTCTTTGTAACGAGAAACGGTGAGGCTAGTAATAATGGTGTAATTACCGGGAAAGTAATGCAGCAACAAAGTGTGATGAATATATATTCCACACTTGGCGGCACTGTGCCTAATATTTTCTACAATAAAATATCCAGTATTACAGGAATGGAATCATTTGTTAATGGTTCTGTTGTCAACAGTATTGATGGAATTATTGATTTGTATGGGCGTGGTGTTATAGGCATGTTGGCTATTAATAACTCCACCGCCGATAATGCGGGGCAGATAAAATTAGACACGTTATGGGTTGATGTAAATGACACGACTACACTGGATGGTAATATAATGTCAACCAATGCCAGAGATTTTGGTGTGGGTATGGCGGTTGGTACAGATACGACGAGCGGTGCGAAAATCAATGCCACATCGACAAACCTGTTGGGTGGCATTATTACTGTCTATAACGCCGGTGCCGGAATGGCGGCCTATGGTACTGATAATACAGTTATCAATCAGGGTATTATCAATCTAGAGAAAAATGAAAATTATGATGATAGCCTGGGGGCGAACACACTGGTAGGTATGGCTGTATATCATGAAGGCACGGCTATCAATGATAAAACGGGCATAATTAACATTAATGTGGATCATGGTCAGGCATTTTATAATGATGGTACAGGAACAATTCTGAATTACGGCTCCATTAATTTGTTTGGTTCACCAATGGATGATGCTGATTCTCATATGGGAGCAGCAACAGAAAGTGGAGAATTATTGACAAAATTGAGTAAAAGCGGTGAGTCAATTACTACTACATCAGCTATAAATGAGTTTGTGACTGCAAAATCATTAGCCAATTACGGCAATGAAACTATTAACAGCAATTTAAATGCAACGAAATGGCTTTACAATGAAGATAATGCCAGTCTGACAATTAATGGTAATTTGAATATTGTGCAAGGACTGGAAAACAGTGGAGTACTGGATTCTGATACCATTAATGCCAACGCCAGTATTTACAATCGTGCGACAGCAAGCATGACAACTGATCTGCTGACCCTGAATGGTGGAGTTAATTTCTACAACGAAGGGAAATTCAGCGGTGTTATTGAGGGAACCAGTTACAGACAAAACGTTGTCAACACTGGTGAAATGACAGTTACTGCTGATGGTAAATCATTAATGAACGGCAGTTTCGTACTGTATAACGAAGCGGGTTCAACGCTCAGCAATAGCGGCAATGCTATTGCAGGTGGTGAAAATGCCATTGTTAATGTAACGCGTACTGGTGATTCGCTTGCGCAGGTTAACCGTGGCACGATTACCGCCACTAACGGTTACAGTGCTATTAAAACAGCAAGTACAGGATCAAACAGTAACGGTAAATGGATCTGGAATACGGAAACAGGTGTTATTAATGGTATTAATCCAGATGCTCCGTTGATTGATTTAGGCCGTGGGTATAATTTCGCAAATGCCGGGGTAATCAATATTCAGGGTGATGGGGCAGTTGCTATTAGCGGCGGAACGACCAGTTATACTGTCCAGTTGGTGAACAGTGGTACGATTAATGTTGGTACTGAGCAGGGTCAGGCTGATGGAACTAATGGTGAGGGGCTAATTGGTATCAAAGGAAATGGTTCTGCAACGACGATTAATAATACTCAAGAGGGCGTTATTAATGTTTACGCAGATAATTCATGGGCGTTTGGTGGCACCACTAAATCGATCGTCAATAACGGTATTATCAACCTGTTGTGTAATATTGGTTGCGATATTTATGCACCAAATACAACAGGGACGAGAAATGATCATGATGGTACTGTTGATATCACTGTACCGAATGCTTCTGCGACACCAGGACAGGGCAACGTACCTGCTGCGCCTGTTGAGTCAGTTACCCAGCAAAAACTCACCAATTACACCATTGGTACCAACAGTGACGGAAGTTCCGGCACGCTGAAAGCCAATAATTTGGTCATAAGTGACAACGTCACGGTTAATACTGGATTCAGTGCCGGTACTGCTGATACCAGCGTAGTGATTGATGATGTTTTCAAAGGTGAAAATATCAGCGGCGTGGAGAATATCACTTCCTCCACAGTTGTCTGGAACGCTAAGGGCAGCACCGATGCTAACGGTAACGTTGACGTCACCATGAGCAAAAATGCTTATACCGATGTGGCAACCGATGCTTCGGTGAATGATGTCGCGAAAGCACTGGATGCGGGTTACACCAACAACGAACTGTTTACCAGCCTGAACGTCGGCACGACTGCCGAACTGAACAGCGCCCTCAAACAGGTCAGTGGTAGCCAGGCGACAACGGTATTCCGCGAAGCGCGCGTGTTGAGCAACCGCTTTAGTATGCTGGCGGATGCCGCGCCGAAAGTGGGTAACGGTCTGGCGTTCAACGTTGTAGCGAAAGGCGATCCGCGTGCCGAGTTAGGTAATAATACCGAATACGACATGCTGGCATTGCGTAAAACCATCGACCTGAGCGAAAGCCAGACGATGAGTCTGGAGTACGGTATCGCGCGTCTCGATGGCGACGGTGCTCAGAAAGCGGGTGATAATGGCGTAACCGGTGGCTACAGCCAGTTCTTTGGCCTGAAACATCAGATGTCCTTCGACAATGGCATGAACTGGAATAACGCATTGCGTTATGACGTTCACAACCTTGACAGCAGTCGTTCGATTGCATTTAGCAGCACGAACAAAACGGCTGATACCGACGTGAAGCAGCAGTACCTGGAGTTCCGCAGCGAAGGGGCGAAGACTTTCGAACCGAGCGAAGGGCTGAAGATCACGCCATATGCGGGTGTAAAACTGCGTCACACACTGGAAGGTGGCTATAAGGAACGCAATGCCGGAGACTTTAACCTGAGCATGAACAGCGGCAGCGAAACGGCGGTAGACAGCATCGTCGGGCTGAAACTGGACTACGCAGGTAAAGACGGCTGGAGCGCAAACGCCACGCTGGAAGGCGGGCCTAACCTGAGCTATGCGAAGAGCCAGCGTACGGCAAGCCTGGCAGGCGCAGGTAGTCAGCACTTTAACGTCGATGACGGTCAGAAGGGCGGCGGCATCAACAGCCTGGCAAGCGTCGGCGTGAAGTACAGCAGCAAAGAAAGTTCGCTGAATCTGGATGCGTACAACTGGAAAGAGGACGGCATCAGCGACAAAGGTGTGATGCTGAACTTCAAGAAAACGTTCTAATTTTTAGCATGTGATACACAAACCGCAACGCTGATACAGGTTGCGGTTTTTTTTTGCCGGATGCGATTCTTGACGCGTTTTGTATTGGTGTCTTTCAGGACAACAGAGCAACTCATCCAGTAATCTTGTTTACGCCTTCGCATTATTTGTCTCTTTTCATTTCTATACTGATTTTCTTAATCCGTTTTATTACAGGGCAGGGTGCGATGAGCAGCAACACATTTACTCTCGGTACAAAATCCGTTAACCGTCTTGGTTATGGCGCGATGCAACTGGCAGGTCCTGGGGTTTTTGGCCCCCCAAGGGATCGCCATGTTGCTATAACTGTGCTGCGCGAGGCGCTGGCATTGGGCGTTAATCACATTGATACCAGCGACTTTTATGGCCCGCACGTCACCAATCAGATTATCCGCGAAGCGCTTTATCCTTATTCTGACGACCTGACAATTGTCACTAAAATTGGTGCGCGGCGTGGTGAGGATGCTTCCTGGTTGCCCGCATTTTCTCCGGCGGAGCTGCAAAAAGCGGTGCACGATAATCTACGTAATCTCGGCCTGGACGTACTGGATGTAGTAAATCTGCGCGTAATGTTTGGCGATGGTCACGGCCCGGCGGAAGGATCGATTGAAGCCAGCCTGACCGTGCTGACGGAGCTGCAACAACAAGGGCTGGTAAAACATATTGGCCTGAGTAACGTTACACCGACGCAGGTTGCAGAGGCACGTAAGATTACCGAAATCGTCTGTGTGCAAAACGAATACAACATCGCGCACCGTGCTGATGACGCAATGATTGATGCTTTGGCTCGTGACGGCATTGCCTACGTGCCGTTCTTCCCGCTCGGAGGCTTTACGCCGCTGCAATCCTCTACGCTGTCGGATGTTGCTGCGAGCCTGGGTGCAACACCAATGCAGGTGGCGCTGGCGTGGCTGTTACAGCGTTCACCGAATATTTTGTTGATTCCTGGCACCTCTTCGGTGGGACATCTGCGGGAGAATATGGCGTCCGATGAATTAGTGCTAACGGATGACGTGCTGGCAACGCTGGACAGTATTGCGCAAAAGACGGGTTAAATAAAAAAACCTCCCACTTTCGTGGGAGGCATCATAAATCTTATTCAGCAACAATACTGTCGATGGCTGCTTTCGCGTCAGACTGCGCTTTCGCTGCCATTTCCGGACCGTATGCGATCCCTTCGGCGAAGACGAATTTCACATCGGTAATGCCGATAAAGCCGAGGAACGTGGACAGATACGGCGTCACCAGGTCCGTTGGTCCATCTTTATGGATCCCGCCGCGGCTGGTAATAACGATGGCTTTTTTACCCGTTACCAGACCTTCCGGACCGTTCTCGGTATAGCGGAAAGTAACGCCTGCGCGTGCAACCAGGTCAAAATAGTTTTTCAACTGAGTCGAGATGTTGAAGTTATACATCGGTGCCGCAATAACGATAACGTCGTGGGCTTTCAGCTCGGCAATCAACTCATCGGAAAGCGCCAGAGCTTCCTGCTGACGCGGAGTCAGCGGCGCATCGCTCGGGCGCAGTGCACCAACCAGTTCGCCATCCAGGACCGGAATCGGATTTGCAGCCAGGTCACGAACGGTGATTTCATCAGCGGAATGCTTTTCACGCCACTGTTCAACAAAATAATCGGACAACTGATTAGACTGAGAGTACCCTGCCAGGATGCTGGATTTAAGAACTAATACCTTGCTCATGGTGTTTCCTTATAGATGTTTGAATGGGCGATGCCCCGTTGCTTGTTGACACTTTATTCACAATCCTGCCACAGAGATAGCGCAATAAATCGAAGTCTATGTTCGAATTTATTGAACAACGCATAGAAAGCCGCGATGTGGTACTCTATATCTATCATTTCAAAGAAAATTAATCAGGCAGACTACTGCCCACTAACGTTATGACAGAACAACAAAAATTGACCTTTACGGCCTTGCAGCAACGGCTGGATTCGCTGATGCTGCGTGACAGACTGCGTTTTTCTCGCCGTCTGCACGGCGTGAAGAAGGTTAAAAATCCTGATGCACAACAGGCCATTTTCCAGGAGATGGCGAAAGAGATTGACCAGGCGGCAGGGAAAGTCCTGCTGCGTGAAGCGGCACGACCGGAAATCACTTATCCGGACAATTTGCCGGTTAGCCAGAAAAAACAGGACATACTCGAAGCGATTCGTGATCACCAGGTGGTGATCGTCGCCGGGGAAACGGGTTCTGGTAAAACGACTCAGCTACCGAAAATCTGTATGGAGCTGGGGCGCGGGATTAAAGGGCTGATCGGCCATACCCAGCCTCGTCGCCTGGCGGCAAGAACGGTGGCGAACCGTATTGCGGAAGAGCTGAAAACGGAGCCGGGCGGTTGCATCGGTTACAAAGTGCGTTTCAGCGATCACGTCAGCGACAACACGATGGTCAAGCTGATGACCGACGGTATCCTGCTGGCGGAAATCCAGCAAGATCGCCTGTTGATGCAGTACGACACCATCATCATCGACGAAGCGCACGAACGTAGCCTGAACATTGATTTTCTACTCGGCTATTTGAAAGAGTTGCTGCCGCGGCGTCCTGACCTAAAAATTATTATCACTTCCGCGACTATCGACCCGGAACGCTTTTCGCGCCACTTTAATAATGCGCCGATTATCGAAGTCTCCGGTCGGACCTATCCGGTGGAAGTGCGCTATCGCCCGATTGTTGAAGAAGCCGATGACACCGAGCGCGACCAGTTGCAGGCGATTTTTGACGCCGTAGATGAACTGAGCCAGGAAAGCCCTGGCGACATTCTGATCTTTATGAGCGGCGAGCGAGAAATTCGCGATACCGCCGATGCGCTGAACAAGCTGAACTTACGCCATACCGAAATCTTGCCGCTTTATGCACGGCTTTCCAACAGCGAACAGAACCGCGTGTTCCAGTCGCACAGCGGGCGACGCATTGTACTGGCGACCAACGTCGCGGAAACCTCGCTGACCGTACCGGGGATTAAATACGTTATCGACCCAGGTACGGCGCGTATCAGCCGCTACAGCTATCGCACCAAAGTGCAGCGATTGCCGATTGAGCCCATTTCGCAGGCTTCAGCCAATCAGCGTAAAGGCCGCTGTGGTCGTGTGTCAGAAGGGATCTGTATTCGTCTCTATTCCGAAGACGATTTCCTCTCGCGCCCGGAGTTTACCGATCCGGAGATTCTGCGTACCAACCTGGCCTCGGTTATTTTGCAGATGACCGCGCTGGGGCTGGGCGATATCGCCGCGTTCCCGTTTGTCGAAGCGCCAGATAAACGCAATATCCAGGATGGTGTGCGTCTGCTTGAAGAACTGGGCGCGATCACCACGGATGAACAGGCCAGCGCCTATAAACTGACGCCGCTCGGTCGCCAGCTCTCGCAGTTGCCTGTCGACCCACGTCTGGCGCGTATGGTGCTGGAAGCGCAAAAACATGGCTGCGTGCGTGAGGCGATGATTATCACGTCCGCGCTCTCCATTCAGGATCCGCGCGAACGTCCGATGGACAAACAGCAGGCATCGGACGAAAAACATCGTCGCTTCCACGACAAAGAGTCTGACTTCCTGGCGTTTGTGAATCTGTGGAATTATCTTGGCGAGCAGCAAAAGGCGCTTTCTTCCAACGCCTTCCGTCGCCTGTGTCGTACCGATTATCTCAACTATCTGCGCGTGCGCGAATGGCAGGATATCTACACTCAGCTGCGCCAGGTAGTGAAAGAACTAGGCATTCCGGTTAACAGCGAACCGGCGGAGTATCGCGAAATTCACATTGCGTTGCTGACTGGTTTGCTTTCCCATATCGGCATGAAAGATGCCGATAAACAAGAATATACCGGCGCACGTAACGCGCGTTTTTCCATCTTCCCCGGTTCCGGTTTATTCAAAAAGCCGCCGAAATGGGTGATGGTGGCGGAACTGGTAGAAACCAGCCGCCTGTGGGGGCGCATTGCGGCACGCATCGATCCGGAATGGGTGGAACCCGTCGCTCAGCATTTGATTAAATGCACCTACAGTGAACCGCACTGGGAACGGGCGCAGGGCGCGGTGATGGCAACGGAAAAAGTCACCGTTTATGGCTTGCCGATTGTCGCCGCACGTAAGGTTAACTACAGCCAGATTGATCCTGCGCTGTGTCGTGAACTCTTTATTCGCCATGCGCTGGTGGAAGGTGACTGGCAGACGCGTCACGCTTTCTTCCGCGAAAACCTGAAACTGCGGGCAGAAGTGGAAGAGCTGGAACACAAATCACGTCGCCGCGATATTCTGGTTGATGACGAAACGTTGTTTGAGTTCTACGACCAGCGCATCAGCCATGATGTGATCTCTGCACGCCACTTCGACAGTTGGTGGAAAAAAGTCAGCCGCGAAACGCCTGATTTGCTCAACTTTGAAAAGAGCATGTTGATCAAAGAAGGTGCGGAAAAAATCAGCAAACTGGATTATCCAAACTTCTGGCATCAGGGCAATCTCAAGCTGCGTTTAAGCTATCAGTTTGAGCCAGGTGCGGATGCTGACGGTGTGACCGTACATATTCCGCTGCCGTTACTTAACCAGGTTGAGGAAAGCGGGTTTGAGTGGCAGATCCCCGGTCTGCGCCGCGAACTGGTGATTGCTCTGATTAAATCGTTGCCGAAACCGATTCGCCGTAATTTTGTGCCCGCGCCAAACTATGCCGAAGCGTTTTTAGGCCGCGTCACACCGCTGGAGTTACCGTTGCTCGACAGCCTTGAGCGCGAGCTACGGCGGATGACCGGCGTTACCGTTGACCGCGAAGACTGGCACTGGGATCAGGTGCCTGATCACCTGAAAATCACCTTCCGCGTGGTGGATGACAAAAACAAGAAGCTAAAAGAAGGGCGCTCATTACAAGATCTGAAAGATGCGCTGAAAGGCAAAGTGCAGGAAACGCTGTCTGCGGTGGCGGATGACGGTATCGAGCAGAGCGGCTTACATATCTGGAGTTTTGGTCAGCTGCCGGAAAGCTACGAACAGAAGCGTGGCAACTACAAAGTGAAGGCGTGGCCGGCGCTGGTGGATGAGCGCGACAGTGTGGCGATCAAACTGTTTGATAACCCGCTGGAGCAAAAGCAGGCAATGTGGAACGGTCTTCGCCGTTTACTGCTGCTGAATATTCCATCGCCGATCAAGTATTTGCATGAGAAGTTACCAAACAAAGCCAAGCTGGGGCTGTACTTTAACCCGTATGGCAAAGTGCTGGAGCTGATTGACGACTGTATCTCCTGCGGTGTGGATCAACTGATCGACGCCAATGGTGGCCCGGTCTGGACGGAAGAAGGCTTTGCTGCGCTGCATGAAAAAGTCCGCGCTGAACTGAACGACACGGTGGTGGATATTGCGAAGCAGGTCGAGCAAATCCTCACTGCGGTGTTCAATATCAACAAACGTCTGAAAGGGCGGGTGGATATGACGATGGCGCTGGGACTGTCGGATATCAAAGCGCAGATGGGCGGGCTGGTGTATCGCGGTTTTGTCACTGGTAACGGCTTCAAACGCCTGGGCGACACGCTGCGTTATTTGCAGGCGATAGAAAAACGACTGGAAAAATTGGCGATTGATCCACATCGCGACCGTGCACAGATGCTGAAAGTCGAAAACGTCCAGCAGGCGTGGCAGCAATGGATCAACAAACTGCCGCCTGCACGTCGTGAGGATGAAGACGTGAAAGAGCTCCGCTGGATGATAGAAGAGCTGCGCGTTAGTTACTTCGCTCAACAACTTGGTACACCTTATCCGATTTCAGATAAGCGTATTTTGCAGGCGATGGAGCAGATTAGCGGTTAACCCTGCTATTTGCCTGATAAATCTAAAACCCGGTAAGCATTTAGCGCCGGGTTTTTTATTAATTCTAAAAACGGTAAGGGCAAAAATTGGGAAATTCAGAAAAATACAATTCTCTGCTGCAAGATGAATAATGTTTATCTACAGCTTTTCCGTAAAAGATATGTCAGGCTTGCGGAGAGACGGTTAAGGAAATACGGCTTCCTCCTTTCAGAGTGCTCCGCTTCTCTTTATTATCTCACGCAGTATTCTTAAGGGAACGATCAGGAGGGACCATGAATATTAACCCGTTTCCGACGCTTTCAGCGTCAACCATTGATGCTATAAACGTTATCGGTCGATGGCTGGCGCAGGATGATTTCTCCGGTGAAGCTCCGTATCAGGCCGATTGCGTGATCCTTGCAGGCAATGCGGTTATGCCCACTATCGATGCCGCTTGTAAGATTGCAAGAGATCAGCAAATTACTTTACTGATTAGTGGTGGTATTGGTCACTCGACAACTTTTTTGTATAGCGCCATTGCACAGCATCCGCACTACAACACTATCCGCACCACTGGCAGGGCAGAAGCTACCATCCTTGCGGATATCGCCCATCAGTTTTGGCATATTCCGCAGGAAAAAATCTGGATTGAAGATCAGTCAACTAACTGTGGAGAAAATGCCCGTTTCAGTATCGCATTATTGAATCAGTTAGCAGAGCGAGTCCATACCACGATTGTCGTCCAGGATCCCACTATGCAACGCCGCACCATGGCGACGTTCCGTCGTATTACAGGAGATAATCCTGATGCGCCTCGCTGGCTAAGTTATCCGGGATTCGTACCACAGTTGGGAAATGATGCAGGCAGCGTGACGTTTGCTAATCCGCTGACAGGACTATGGCCAGTTGAGCGATATTTGTCCCTACTTACTGGCGAGCTGCCACGCTTGCGCGATGACAGCGATGGCTATGGACCGCGCGGACGCGATTTTATCGTTCACGTCGATTTTCCGTCAGAAGTTACGCAGGCATGGCAGCTATTACAGCATGACGCAGTGCTTATTGAGGCAATGGAGAGTCGTTCACTGCGCTAATAATTGCCCGTTTGTGAACAAATGATTGCAAACGGGTAATAATCTGATCTTTTTCTTCCTCTCTTTATTCCCGTCGTATCTCTTTTTATGAAGCCTTTCACAAAATTGCACATCCACGATGCCTTCTCTGCTGTGATTGATGTTAATTAATATATGAATTACAAAATATAAACATATCAATCGCAGGAGTAGCCCATGTCTGTACCCGTTCAACATCCTATGTATATCGATGGACAGTTTGTCACCTGGCGCGGCGACGCATGGATTGATGTGGTTAATCCCGCAACAGAGGCAGTGATTTCCCGCATTCCTGATGGTCAGGCTGAAGATGCTCGCAAAGCAATCGATGCAGCAGAGCGTGCACAGCCAGAATGGGAAGCACTACCCGCGATTGAACGAGCGAACTGGTTACGGAAAATCTCTGCGGGGATCCGCGAACGGGCCAGTGAAATTAGCTCATTGATCGTCGAGGAAGGCGGAAAAATTCAACAGCTGGCCGAAGTCGAAGTCGCTTTTACTGCTGACTATATCGATTACATGGCGGAATGGGCTCGTCGCTACGAGGGCGAGATTATTCAAAGTGATCGTCCTGGGGAAAACATCCTGCTGTTTAAACGTGCTTTAGGCGTAACGACCGGTATCCTACCGTGGAACTTCCCGTTTTTCCTGATCGCTCGCAAAATGGCGCCAGCTCTTCTTACAGGCAATACCATCGTCATCAAACCGAGCGAATTTACGCCAAACAATGCGATCGCATTTGCTAAAATCGTCGACGAAATTGGCTTACCACGCGGCGTGTTTAACCTTGTGTTAGGACGCGGTGAAACGGTTGGTCAGGAATTGGCGGGTAATCCAAAAGTCGCTATGGTCAGCATGACAGGCAGCGTCGCTGCCGGAGAAAAAATCATGGCGACCGCGGCGAAAAATATCACCAAAGTGTGTCTGGAGCTGGGGGGCAAAGCCCCTGCTATCGTGATGGATGACGCCGATCTTGAATTGGCCGTCAAAGCCATTGTTGATTCACGCGTGATAAATACCGGGCAGGTGTGCAACTGTGCGGAACGTGTCTATGTGCAGAAAGGTATTTACGATCGCTTTGTTAATCGACTGGGCGAGGCAATGCAGGCGGTTAAATTTGGCAACCCCGCCGAGCGTAACGACATTGCGATGGGGCCGCTGATTAACGCTGCGGCTCTGGAAAGGGTGGAACAAAAGGTAGCGCGGGCAGTAGAAGAGGGCGCGAGAATCGCGTTGGGTGGTAAGGCTGTAGAAGGGAAAGGTTATTATTATCCGCCAACGTTGCTTTTGGATGTCCGACAGGAAATGTCCATTATGCACGAAGAAACCTTTGGGCCAGTGCTGCCGGTAGTCGCTTTTGACACGCTGGAACAGGCTATCTCCATGGCCAACGACAGCGATTATGGCCTGACGTCATCGATATATACCGAGAATCTTAACGTGGCGATGAAAGCCATCAAAGGACTCAAGTTTGGCGAAACCTACATCAACCGAGAAAACTTCGAAGCTATGCAAGGTTTCCATGCTGGATGGCGTAAGTCGGGTATTGGCGGCGCAGATGGCAAACATGGTTTGCATGAGTATCTGCAGACTCAGGTGGTCTATTTGCAGTCGTAAGATATGAAAGAGGCGGAGGTTTTTCCTCCGCCAGCGCGGGTCAGAGTTTGGCGAATTTTTCCAGAGTACGAATGAGTTGAGTGACAAAACCATACTCGTTATCGTACCAGGCGACGGTCTTCACCAGTTGTAAATCGCCCACTGCGGTGATTTCCGTTTGGGTCGCATCAAACACCGAACCAAAATGGCTGCCAATGATATCGGAAGAGACAATTTCTTCGTCGGTATAACCAAATGACTCGTTATTGGTCGTTGCTTTTTTAAGTGCGTTATTCACCTCTTCAGCAGTCACTTTTTTCCCCAGGATAGACACCAGCTCGGTCACTGAACCGGTTTTCACTGGCACGCGTTGCGCATGACCTTTAAGTTTGCCGCTAAGTTCCGGGATCACCAGACCAATGGCTTTTGCCGCACCGGTAGTGTGGGGGATGATATTTTCCGCCGCCGCCCGCGATGCACGTAAATCTTTACCACGCGGACCATCCACCAGAGACTGGGTGCCGGTATAGGCATGGATCGTTGTCATTGTGCCAACTTCTATCCCAAAACTGTCATGCAATGCTTTGGCCATAGGCGCAAGACAGTTAGTGGTGCATGACGCCACGGAAATAATGGTGTCGTTGCCATCCAGAGTTCCATCATTGACGTTATAAACGATGGTTTTCATTTCTCCTGCCGGGGCGGAAATCAACACCTTCTTCGCGCCAGCGTCCAGATGCGCCTGGGATTTTTCTGCGGAAGTATAAAAACCGGTACATTCAATGACAATTTCAGCCCCTTTTACTTTCCAGGGGATATTTTTCGCGTCTTTTTCGGCGTAAACCGCAATACTTTTTCCATCAACAATAAGTGAATCCTCTGTGAAATCGACGCTCCAGGGGAAAGGACCGTAGTTTGAATCGTGCTTTAGTAGGTAGGCGAGAATTTTCGGAGATGTAAGATCATTAATGGCGACAACGTCAATGTTACTTTTAATCTCAAGTAGCCGACGTAATACCAGCCGGCCGATACGACCAAAACCGTTAATGCCAACTTTACTCATGGTTTTCTCCAGTCAAGAACTTGTGGGTAAAAATTAGTCCTTTCCAGGCTTAGACCAGGATGACAGGATGGGCAATCTACATTTTTGCCATGAAACGTAACGTACTGAAAACGGGTGAACAATATTTAATGAAATTTTAAGTAAAGCTCGTTATGTTAACGGCAAATTGTGTTAAAGCAGGAAATGTTATGGGAATTAGATATTCAAGGTTACAAATTGGCATTCACTGGCTGGTCTTTTTGCTGGTTATTGCAGCCTATTGTGCAATGGAGTTTCGTGGTTTTTTCCCGCGTAGCGATCGTCCGGTGATCAACATGATCCACGTTTCATGTGGCATCTCAATTCTCGTGCTGATGGTGCTTCGACTGTTACTCAGATTGAAATACCCAACGCCGCCCATTGTACCGAAACCCAGGCCCATGATGACGGGACTCGCTCATTTGGGACATTTGGTGATCTATCTCCTGTTTATTGTATTGCCAGTGATTGGTTTGGTGATGATGTATAACCGCGGTAATCCGTGGTTTGCGTTTGGTCTGACGATGCCTTACGCGTCAGAGGCCAATTTTGACCTGGTGGATAGATTAAAGTGGTGGCATGAAACGTTGGCCAATCTGGGATATTTCGTTATCGGGCTTCATGCGGCTGCAGCTCTGGCGCACCACTATTTCTGGAAAGACAACACGCTTCTGCGCATGATGCCGCGTAAGCGCTCCTGAGGGTATTAGAAGAAAGCGCCTGTACTAAACCAGACCCGCGGTACAGGCGAAGAATACGGGCCTACATCGGAAGCGCCTATTATATTTATTTGTATGACAAATAAAACCATAATCCGAGTTTATATGTTCAACGGGTTGATATTTAATCAACATATCTACTGTTAAGATTGAAATTCAATTTCCCCAATCCTTGATCTCCCTAAGTGAAATAAAGACCGCACGGCGTATAACTTTTATACCGAACATAAGATTCGGCAAGCCATGGAGGTTGTATGAAAAAGTTGCTCTTTATTTTACTGATGGGATTACTGATGTCTTTTTATGTTGATGCCGGGCGCAAACTCTGTTCTGGTGCGAAAGGGGGGATCTCTCTCTGTACTGCAGGCGGCAAATTTGTCTGTAATGATGGTTCTATCAGCGCATCGAAAAAAACATGCACTAACTAAAAGGGGCGCCATGAGAAAATGAACTCGTCAACCAGATGCGCGGGGAATGCTCCCCGCGCAGGCCCTTACCTGGACTGACAGGCCATGAGAGCCGCCACCTCCTTATCACCGTCCCGGAATCGCAGTTCGTAGAGCGTTTGTCGGGTCAGGAGTGTGAATGTCAGAATCGTGATACAGATAATGAGCAGACACACCACCAGGGGGTTGCGCTTCATAGCCTTTCTCCTTGCCGGATGGCAGGTAAGAGGCTAACATCTGAATTGCTAGGTTCATTCGTCGGCCTCGGTTGATAGAAATATCGGTCGGGGCCTTCGTCTTTCTGATTCCCGGTAAGCCTGAAACCAGAAAGTCTCAGGCGCCCGCAAACATCCTATGCAATTACCCTTACCAGCGAAATAATCACTTCACGAAATTGCGTGGAGGCTTCCGGTAAATCGTTATCAGAGAACACTCGCGGCAAGACTCTATGCGAGCGAGCTTCCAGTTGAGGCATGAATAAGGGGCGCCATGAGAAAATGAACTCGTCAACCAGATGCGCGGGGAATGCTCCCCGCGCAGGCCCTTACCTGGACTGACAGGCCATGAGAGCCGCCACCTCCTTATCACCGTCCCGGAATCGCAGTTCGTAGAGCGTTTGTCGGGTCAGGTGGGTGAATGCCAGAATCGTGATACAGATAATGAGCAGACACACCACCAGGGGGTTGCGCTTCATAGCCTTTTCTCCTTGCCGGATGGCGGGTAAGAGGCTAACATCCGAATTGTGTGGTTCATTCGTTGGCCTCGGTTGATAGAAATATCGGTCGGGGCCTTCGTCTTTCTGATTCCCGGTAAGCCTGAAAACAGAAAGTCTCAGGCGCCCGCAAACATCCTATGTAATTACCCTTACCAGCGAAATAATCACTTCACGAAATTGCGTGGCATTTTCCAGAATTTTTCGTAATACGCCTTACAAGGTATAACTACTCGTAAGTCTCTTTATTCCGATGGTAATAATCTCTCATCGCAAAAATTGTTGTAAAAATGTGATATGAACAGGTTTTTGCCAGTAAGCAATTACCATCGATTGCCGATGACTCTCTATCGGGAGTAACCAGGAAGAGAGACAACGGTCATGAATACAACATCCTCACACCGCTTAGGCTTTTTACATCACATCAGGCTGGTTCCATTATTTGCCTGCATTCTTGGCGGCATCCTGTTTCTGTTTGCCTTGAGTTCATCCCTGTCGGGGTATTTTCTCTGGCAGGCAGACCGCGATCAGCGCGGCGTCAGCGACGAGATCCAGATACGCACGGGTTTAGCAAACAGCTCTGATTTATTGCGTTCAGCCCGGATCAATATGATTCAGGCCGGGGCAGCAAGTCGTATCGCTGAAATGGAAGAGATGAAGCGAAATATTGCGCAAGCGGAATTGCAAATAAAGCAATCGCAACAAGGCTATAACGTTTACCGTACTCGTCTGGTGAAAACTCCCGCTGACGATGCGCTGGACGGGGAATTAAATCAGCGTTTCCTGGCTTATATTTCCGGCCTGCAACCCATGTTGAAATATGCCAAAAATGGCATGTTTGAAGCCATTATCAATCATGAAAGTGAGCAGATCAGAACGCTTGATAATGCCTATAACCAGCAGTTAAGCAAAGCCATTGAGATACGTAGCGCCAGAGCTAACCAGCTAGCGGAACAGGCGCATCAGCGTACTCGTCTGGGAGGGATGTTTATGATTGGCGCATTTATACTTGCGCTGGTAATGACGCTGATAACCTTTATGGTGTTACGCCGGATTGTCATTCGTCCACTGCAACATGCTGCCCAACGGATTGAAAAAATTGCCAGTGGCGATCTGACTCTGGTTGACGAACCCACTGGCCGCAGTGAAATTGGCCGCTTAAGTCGCCATCTACAGCAAATGCAGCATTCGCTGGCGCTGACGGTGGGAACGGTGCGTCAGGGGGCTGAAGAGATCTATCGTGGCACCAGTGAGATTTCTGCCGGTAATGCTGACCTTTCCTCACGCACCGAAGAACAAGCGGCGGCAATTGAACAAACCGCCGCCAGCATGGAGCAACTCACCGCAACAGTGAAACAAAATTCTGATAACGCACATCATGCCAGCAAACTGGCGCAAGAGGCCTCAAGTAAAGCCGGTGATGGCGGACAAACAGTTTCCGGTGTAGTGCGGACAATGGGGAATATCTCCAGTAGCTCAAAGAAAATTTCTGAAATCACGGCTGTTATCAATAGTATTGCCTTCCAGACCAATATCCTGGCGCTCAACGCCGCTGTTGAAGCCGCACGAGCCGGTGAGCAAGGGCGGGGATTTGCCGTTGTCGCCAGCGAAGTGCGTACACTTGCAAGCCGTAGCGCCCAGGCGGCGAAAGAGATTGAAGGCTTGATCAGTGAGTCCGTCAGGTTGATTGGCCAGGGGGCCGATGAGGTGGCAACGGCAGGGAAAACCATGAGCGCTATTGTTGATGCTGTGGCGAGCGTCACACATATCATGCAAGAAATAGCTGCCGCCTCAGATGAACAAAGCAGAGGTATCACACAAGTTAGCCAGGCGATTTCTGAAATGGATAAAGTGACGCAACAGAACGCTTCTCTGGTGGAAGAGGCTTCAGCTGCGGCGGTATCTCTTGAAGAACAGGCGGCGCGGTTAACGGAAGCCGTGGATGTGTTCCGTCTGAAGAAACAACCAGTTCAGGCGGATCAACAAGGAACAGGGAATTCAGTGAGTTTGGCAACGGTGTGATAAAAAAGGGATCGTAAGATCCCTTACTTTTCAGAACGGCATTGATTTTCGAATGGCGTTAATCATCAACTGACAACCGGAAGAGAGTGTTGCATCTACGCGGGTCAGTATTCCAATAGGTTCGCCTGCTCCATGCCCCGGAACAGGCAGGGCCACCAGCGTGGCATGACGCAGGTCGTCTTTCACAGCGCCAGAAGGAACAAACCACACATAGTCGTATTCAACCGTAAGCTGACGTGAAAGTGATGCAGACAACGTTTCAATACAGCCTGAAGGAATTTTACATCCCTGGCTTTTTACTAATGCCTCTGAATGCTGCCGTGGCGCGGTGCCTTCTGGTGATACGACAACAGGCCATTCCAGTACCCGACTTAACGTTACGTTCTCCTGAAGCAGGGGGTGATTAGGCCTGACAACTAACTTAAGTGATTCGAGAAACAGCAGCTCGTAATTAAGTCCGGTCATCAGTTCAGGATCTGACATCCGACCAACACCAATATCGATTTCCCCTGTTTTTAATCCCGCAAGGATCATCGTGTTACTCATGGTGGCAACTTGCAGTGTGGTTTCTTTTTGTTGCTGATGAAACTGACCTATAACCGAAGGTAATATCCCTAGTGCCGCGGTTGGTAGCGCGCCCACTCTGACGACATCATTGTTAAGGCCTTCTTTACGATTAAGTGATTGTCCAGCGGTGTTGATGGCGTCAAGAACTCGGACTGCGTGAGTTAAAAATTGCTCGCCAGGTAAGGTGAGCTGCGCGCCTTGACGTCCTCGGTCGAACAGGCGAGCCCCCGTCAATTGTTCCAGCTCATTCAATGTCTTAGAGAGTGCCGGTTGACTCAGGTTAAGGGTTTCAGCCGCGCGCCCCAAAGTTCCTTGTTGTGCGACAGCTACGAATGTATGAAGGTGGCGCAAACGGATGCGCTGACTAAACAGACTATTTTTTTCCATAAGCGATGTTAAAAACGAAGCGGTGCCGCTGACAAGTGATGTTGTTTGATTATGATAACTTGATTGCAAAATATTATTAACATTTAAAGTAATTATGTTACATCGAAAACGATAATATTGATGATTTCGCGGCGAGATCACAGTTTGTAAATTCTTCCCACCAGAGTGAATGCGGTTACCTACACTCGAGATAATTGACCACTGGGGGTAGGCATTATGGCGAACAGCATCACAGCGGATGAGATTCGGGAACAGTTTTCGCAGGCAATGTCAGCCATGTATCAACAAGAAGTTCCACAGTACGGTACATTGCTGGAACTGGTCGCTGACGTGAATCTGGCTGTGCTGGAAAATAATCCCCAACTGCATGAAAAAATGGTGAATGCGGATGAACTGGCGAGGCTTAACGTTGAACGTCATGGGGCGATACGTGTGGGAACCGCGCAGGAACTTGCCACATTAAGGCGGATATTCGCCATTATGGGAATGTATCCGGTGAGTTATTACGATCTCTCGCAGGCTGGCGTGCCGGTACATTCTACGGCATTTCGGCCCATCGATGATGCCTCGCTTGCGCGTAATCCTTTCCGCGTTTTTACCTCATTGCTCCGCCTTGAGCTTATCGAAAACAAAACATTGCGCCAAAAGGCGGCGGAGATTTTACGCCAGCGCGATATCTTTACCCCACGTTGTCGGCAACTGTTAGATGAACATGATCGGGAGGGCGGTTTTAGCGAAGCGCAAGCGCGGGAGTTTGTGCGGGAAGCCCTGGAGACATTTCGTTGGCATCAGTCAGCAACGGTAGATGAAGAAACCTATCACGCGTTGCATAACGAGCATCGGCTGATCGCTGATGTAGTCTGTTTTCCGGGCTGTCATATCAATCACCTGACGCCACGCACGCTGGACATTGATCGGGTGCAGTCGATGATGCCCGAGTGCGGTATCGAACCAAAAATTCTCATCGAAGGGCCGCCGCGCCGCGAGGTGCCTATTTTATTGCGTCAAACCAGCTTTAAGGCACTGGAAGAAACGGTTCTGTTTGTGGGGCAACAGCAGGGGAGGCATACCGCGCGATTTGGTGAGATAGAACAGCGCGGAGTGGCGTTAACGCCGAAAGGGCGGCGACTGTATGATGAACTTCTGCGTAATGCCGGAACTGGACAGGATAATCTCACTCATCAACTGCATTTGCAGGAAACCTTTCGCGCTTTCCCGGACAGCGAATTTCTGATGCGCCAGCAAGGGCTGGCATGGTTCCGTTATCGACTGACACCATCGGGTGAAGCGCATCGTCAGGCGATACATCCTGGGGACGATCCGCAACCTTTGATCGAACGTGGCTGGGTTGTCGCACAACCTATTACCTATGAGGATTTTTTGCCGGTGAGTGCGGCAGGGATCTTCCAGTCCAATCTCGGTAACGAAACGCAGACGCGCAGTCATGGTAATGCCAGTCGTGAGGCATTCGAGCAGGCGCTGGGCTGCCAGGTTTTTGATGAATTTCAGTTATACAAGGAAGCGGAAGAACGCAGTAAACGCCGCTGTGGATTGCTTTAAAATCGGGCCATCCTGCTTTGCAAAAATTTGCCTGATTTTACAAATGAATCAGGCTCTTCCCATCGACATAAAAAAATTGCCGATTTATGCATATTCTCTGAGTTCAACAATTGGATTATTAATAAATATTGTCTAGAGTGAGCGGTCATAAATAAGCACTTTCTTGCCGCTGAAAACGACCAGCGCGGGACCATTCACAACACCAGAAGGACTCACTTTCAGGTATGGATCGTAGACGATTTATTAAAGGTTCAATGGCTATGGCCGCCGTGTGCGGTACCAGCGGCATTGCTTCTCTTTTTTCTCAGGCGGCATTCGCGGCAGATTCTGATATTGCCGACGGGCAAACCCAGCGTTTTGACTTCTCCATTCTACAGTCAATGGCGCACGACTTAGCGCAAACAGCGTGGCGTGGTGCCCCGCGTCCGTTACCTGACACTCTGGCGACAATGACGCCGCAGGCTTATAACAGTATTCAATACGACGCCGAAAAATCGCTCTGGCATAACGTCGAGAACCGCCAGCTTGACGCTCAGTTCTTCCATATGGGAATGGGATTCCGTCGCCGCGTTCGTATGTTTTCTGTTGATCCAGCAACACATCTGGCGCGTGAAATTCACTTTCGCCCGGAGTTGTTCAAATACAACGATGCGGGTGTTGATACCAAACAATTAGAAGGGCAAAGCGATCTCGGCTTTGCCGGTTTTCGCGTGTTTAAAGCCCCCGAACTGGCGCGGCGTGATGTAGTATCATTCCTCGGAGCGAGTTATTTCCGCGCCGTTGATGACACGTATCAATACGGTTTGTCGGCCCGCGGCCTGGCGATCGACACTTATACCGACAGCAAAGAAGAGTTCCCCGACTTTACCGCTTTCTGGTTTGATACCGTAAAACCAGGCGCAACCACCTTTACCGTTTATGCCTTACTCGATAGCCCCAGTATTACCGGTGCCTACAAGTTCACCATCCAGTGTGAAAAGAGTCAGGTGATTATGGATGTTGAAAACCATCTGTATGCGCGTAAAGAGATCAAGCAATTGGGTATTGCGCCGATGACCAGTATGTTTAGTTGCGGCACTAACGAACGTCGTATGTGCGATACTATTCATCCGCAAATCCATGATTCCGACCGTCTTTCCATGTGGCGGGGCAACGGTGAGTGGATCTGCCGTCCGCTAAATAATCCGCAGAAATTGCAGTTCAATGCCTACACCGACAATAACCCGAAAGGCTTTGGTTTATTGCAACTGGATCGTGATTTCTCCCATTATCAAGACATCATGGGCTGGTACAACAAACGACCAAGTTTGTGGGTAGAGCCTCGTAATAAATGGGGCAAAGGCACCATTGGTCTGATGGAAATCCCAACAACGGGTGAAACGCTGGATAACATTGTCTGCTTCTGGCAGCCAGAAAAAGCAGTAAAAGCAGGGGACGAGTTTGCATTCCAGTATCGTCTGTACTGGAGCGCACATCCCCCTGTTCAATGTCCATTAGCACGTGTTATGGCGACGCGTACCGGCATGGGAGGTTTTCCGGAAGGTTGGGCGCCGGGTGAGCATTATCCAGAAAAATGGGCGCGTCGTTTTGCCGTCGATTTTGTTGGCGGTGACCTGAAAGCGGCTGCGCCTAAGGGGATTGAACCTGTTATTACGCTCTCCAGCGGTGAAGCGAAGCAAATCGAAATTCTCTACATTGAACCGATTGATGGTTACCGTATTCAATTTGACTGGTATCCGACTTCGGACTCTACTGATCCGGTTGATATGCGGATGTATCTTCGCTGTCAGGGCGATGCCATCAGTGAAACATGGCTGTATCAGTATTTCCCACCAGCTCCGGATAAGCGCAAATACGTTGACGATCGCGTGATGAATTGATCGTCATTTTTTTCGGCACCTTCTGACGGAAGGTGCCGTCTGGTGAAACACGATCCCGCTCGCATTTTTCCCCAAACTATCTGAGTAATCTGATGATGTGTATTTCATGTACACTTTGTCAGCCACTAACAGGGAGTGCGTATGTTTCCAGAATACCGAGATTTAATATCCCGCCTGAAAAACGAAAATCCTCGCTTTATGTCCTTGTTCGATAAGCACAACAAACTTGATCATGAGATTGCCCGAATGGAAGGATCTGATGGTCGTGGATACAATGCGGAAGTGGTCCGCATGAAAAAACAGAAGCTCCAGTTGAAAGATGAGATGCTCAAAATCCTGCAACAGGAGAGCGTCAAAGAGGTGTAAACTTTCTTAAGCCGCCAGCCAGGCGGCTTTTTAAATTGCCGCGCAGATTGACTGGAGGTGACATGACCGAGACGATAAAAGTTAGTGACTCAATTGAATTACGTTCCGTTGCAGAAAATCACATCACGCCGCTTCATCACTTAATCTGTAAAAATAAAAGCTGGTTACAGAATTCGCTAAACTGGCCACAGTCTGTTAATACCGAAGATGACACGCGAAAAACGGTGCAGGGTAATATGATGTTGCATCAGCGTGGATATGCCAAAATGTTCATGATCTTTAGTGAAGATGAACTTGTTGGCGTCCTGTCTTTTAACCGTATTGAACCGCAGAACAAAGCCGCAGAAATCGGTTACTGGCTGGACGAATCTCATCAGGGGCAGGGGATCATTTCTCAGGCGCTGCAGGCATTGATTCATCATTACGCTCAGTCTGGTGAACTCAGACGCTTCGTGATCAAATGTCGGGTGGACAATCCGCAAAGCAACCAGGTAGCTTTGCGCAATGGTTTTATCCTTGAAGGTTGCCTTAAACAGGCTGAGTTCCTGAATGATGCCTTTGATGATGTGAACTTATACGCGCGTATTATCGATTCACAATAACCCTACTAGTGGCGTTCGCGTAATGCGCTCCTCACCGTTAATGACTTTTGGACCACGGACATGAACCGTGTCGCCATCAAAGGCTGCAACGACGGCGTGGTCGGTTAACTCCACATGGTTTTCAATCATCACAGCACCTGTAATGCGGCTGTTCCCCTGTATGGTGACGTGATTGTCGAGTAAAATCGGGCCACCACGTACGAGTGCATGACCACCCACCAGAACATGATGTTTTAACACACAATTGCCTTCCACCGAGGCATGTTCCGCTACCTGCGAACTGTAATGAAGCGTGGGAATGGCATCTTCTTCTGTTCCGGCGATCACACGTGCGTGTCCGTAGACTTTCGCGCAGTCACACAGCCAGACGTTGTTCTCTTCATTACCTTCAATACTTGCAAAATCAAAAACTTCGGCGCGATGTTCAATGAACGCAAATTTCACAATGGCATCACCATATATTTGCGCCTGATGAACAATGCGCGAGGCGCTGACTCTTGCGCGATCATAAATTTGCAACTGAAGATGGTGGCCGGGCGTTAAACCTTGCGCAGCGACAACCATTGAGTTCTGATCAATGCAGACATGACCAGAAATCCTACAATTTCCGCATATTAATGAATCATGAATTGTGACGTTGTCACTTATCAGGGCGCCCTGACTGATTTTGCTATTATCGATCCAGACGTTATCCTTCGCGCAAACATCGCCCCATAGCTCGCTGCTTCCGGTGATGCGTGTATTACCGGATATCACCGTTCCGGCAAACGCGATGGCATTCTGGTCATAGATCCAACAATTTCCGTCCTGGGCCAATACGGTTTCATTATCAATCCAGCCGCCAGGCGTTCCGGCTATTACGTCATTAAAATCAGCGATGGCAATAATCTGCCGCAATAAAACACTCTTTTTATCGCTATCTTCCTGATAACTAAAAGCTCGTTGTTCTTCACTAAGACGATATTTGCGCATAGCGTTTTCCCGCAGGTGACCTACTATAACCGTAGCAAATTCTGTGACTCTGGCTATGTTTAGCAAATTTCCATAAAATGCATTTCAAATATACTTTATAAATTCAACAAAATGAGTAAGAAGATGCAGAGCGATAAAGTGCTCAATTTACCGGCAGGTTACTTTGGCATTGTGTTGGGGACGATAGGGATGGGATTTGCCTGGCGCTATGCCAGCCAGGTTTGGCAGGTCAGTCACTGGTTGGGCGATGGGCTGGTGATTCTGGCAATGATCATTTGGGGATTACTGACTAGCGCATTTATTACCCGACTCATACGCTTTCCGCATAGCGTGCTGGCGGAAGTGCGTCATCCAGTGATGAGCAGTTTTGTGAGTTTGTTTCCGGCAACAACGATGCTGGTGGCAATTGGTTTTGTCCCCTGGTTTCGTCCGCTGGCGGTGGGCCTGTTCAGTATTGGTGTGGTGATACAACTGACTTATGCCGCCTGGCAAACAGCCGGTTTATGGCGCGGTTCCCATCCTGAGGAAGCTACGACACCCGGACTTTATTTACCTACTGTTGCCAACAACTTCATCAGTGCAATGGCCTGTGGAGCATTGGGCTACACCGATGCTGGTCTGGTATTTTTAGGGGCTGGTGTTTTCTCCTGGTTAAGTCTTGAGCCGGTGATCCTTCAGCGTCTGCGCAGCTCGGGAGAATTGCCCACGGCACTGCGTACATCGTTGGGTATTCAGCTTGCACCGGCGCTGGTGGCCTGTAGTGCCTGGTTGAGCGTCAACGGTGGCGAGGGCGATACGCTGGCAAAAATGCTTTTCGGTTACGGTCTGCTGCAACTTCTTTTTATGTTACGCCTGATGCCGTGGTATCTCTCCCAGCCGTTTAATGCCTCATTCTGGAGTTTCTCGTTCGGCGTATCTGCACTGGCAACCACTGGTTTGCATTTAGGAAGCGGTAACGACAATGGCTTTTTCCATACCCTGGCTGTGCCGCTATTTATTTTTACCAATTTTATTATCGCATTACTGCTCATCCGTACTTTCGCGCTTCTGATGCAGGGAAAATTGTTAATCAGAACCGAGCGCGCCGTTTTAATGAAAGCTGAGGACAAAGAATGATCATTCGTGATGAAAACTACTTCACTGATAAATATGAATTAACCCGCACACACTCTGAAGTTCTGGAAGCGGTGAAAGTGGTTAAGCCGGGTAAAACGCTGGATCTGGGCTGTGGTAATGGCCGTAACAGCCTTTACCTGGCTGCCAATGGTTATGATGTCGACGCATGGGATAAAAATGCCATGAGCATTGCCAACGTCGAACGCATCAAATCCATTGAAAAACTGGAAAATTTGCGCACCCAGGTTGTTGATCTAAATAGCCTGACCTTTGATGGACAATACGATTTTATTCTTTCTACCGTGGTGCTGATGTTCCTGGAGGCGAAAACCATTCCTGGACTGATTGCCAATATGCAGCGTTGCACCAAACCCGGTGGTTATAACTTGATTGTGGCAGCAATGGACACCGCTGATTTTCCATGTACCGTCGGATTCCCCTTTGCCTTTAAAGAAGGGGAGTTACGTCAATATTACGAAGGCTGGGAGATGCTGAAATACAATGAAGACGTGGGTGAACTTCACCGCACCGACGCTAACGGCAATCGTATTAAACTACGTTTCGCCACGATGCTGGCACGTAAAAAATAAGCTAAAGGGCAAGGTGCATGAAAATGCCCACGTTGAGATGTGTAACTGCTGTTTTTTTCGGTAAGCATATTTTTTATCGATGTGATGTGAAATAAATCACAGTGGTTGAAGTTTTTTATCGGCTTAACTGCCTGAAATTTAACAACTGACGATTGACTCTGCCCCCTTTTCGTCATTGACTATATTGTCAGAAAAGGGGCTGGAAAATTTATTTTCACCAACACTTTTTTTGCCACAACACGAAGCGGTACTTTTTGCTATAACTTAAAAAGTAATATAATCATCTCAGGAAACTATTCATGCGTACCACATCAATTGCGAAAGTTGCGGCTTTATGCGGCTTGTTGGCTCTGTCAGGTTGTGCCTCTAAAATCACCCAGCCAGATAAATATTCTGGTTTTTTAAACAATTACTCCAACCTTCAAGAAACAACTTCAGCAACGGGCAAACCGGTATTACGCTGGGTTGATCCAAATTTTGATCAAAGTAAATATGACAGCATCGTCTGGAACCCAATCACCTATTATCCGGTGCCTAAACCTTCTACCCAGGTAGGGCAAAAAGTTCTGGATAGAATTTTGAGCTATACCAATACTGAAATGAAAGAAGCTATCTCACAGCGTAAACCACTGGTTACTACCGCTGGGCCTCGTAGTCTGATTTTCCGTGGTGCTATTACTGGTGTAGATACCAGCAACGAAGGGTTACAGTTCTATGAAGTTGTTCCTGTCGCATTAGTGGTAGCGGGGACGCAAATGGCGACGGGTCACCGTACCATGGATACCCGCCTGTACTTTGAAGGTGAGCTGATTGATGCGGCTACCAACAAACCGGTTATCAAAGTGGTTCGTCAGGGCGAAGGTAAGGACCTGAATAACGAAAGCACCCCAATGGCTTTCGAAAATATTAAGCAAGTTATTGATGACATGGCGACCGACGCGACCATGTTTGACGTTAACAAAAAGTAATGCCAGTCGCGCCATCGCAAGATGGCGCTTCTGATTATCGGCTTCTGTCAGCGATCAAATTCAATACTACATAACAGACACCACCGGCAATTAACCCCCAAAATGCCGAGCCAATACCGACCAGCGTCAGCCCACTTGCCGTTACCAAAAAAGCCACCACAGCAGCATCGCGCTCACGCTCATTATGCAAAGCCTGATACAAACTGCCTCCGATGGTACTTAACAGCGCCAGACCAGCCAGCATCTGGATCCAACTTACAGGCAGGGCAGCCATCATCCCGGTAATGGCACTGCCAAACAGACCCGCCAGTAAATAAAAGACGCCAGCCGCAGCGGCAGCCAGCCAACGCTGATCTTTGTCCGGGTGCGCCTCCGGGCTCTGGCAAATAGCCGCAGTGATAGCCGCAATACCTACGGAATAGACGCCGAAAGGAGAAAACAGAAGCGCCAGTAATCCAGTAAATACAATCAATGGCGAAACAGGAGCCGAATACCCAGCTGCTTTCATTGCCGCAATCCCCGGTGCGTTTTGCGAAGCCATCGTCACCAGAAAAAGGGGGAGTGCAACGCTCAAACTGTGAGCAAGCGAAAATTCAGGGGCGAGATAAGCGGGGAAAACGGGTTTGAAAACGATATCTTTTGTGACAACGTCACCTTGTGCGATAACGACCACGATCCCAACAATCATCGCCGCAATTACCGCATAACGCGGCGCAAAAGCCTTTGTCGCCAGCCACGCCAGCAACATACTACCGCATAACATAAACTGACCATCCAGGCTGGCAAACGCCTGTAAACCAAAGCGTAACAAAATTCCGGCCAGCATTGCCGCTGCCAGCGAGTGCGGAATAATACGCATCAGACGGGCGAATAATCCTGTCACACCACAGAGAACAATTAGCGCATTCGTGACAATAAAAACGCCGATGGCCTGGTTTAGCGTTAGTCCCTGTAACCCGGTGACCAGCAACGCAGCACCGGGTGTTGACCATGCGGTAAGAACAGGCACGCGATACCATAATGTCAGGGCAAGAGTACTGACGCCCATCGCCAGTCCCAGCGCCGTCATCCATCCGGAAATTTGCTCTGTGGTGGCTCCAGCGACGATCGCCGCTTGCCAGATTATTGCCGCAGAGCTGGCATAGCCAATCAGGACCGCCAGAAACCCTGCAAGCAGCGTGGGAGGAGGAATGGAAAACAGACGCATAGTTACCTCGTGCGTTATAGCGTACAAGCACCGTAGCATTTGTCCGTTATAACGCACAAGTGATAAACTCCCGTTTTGCAGGAGGAGTCGCATGGAAAATCTCGCTCGCTTTTTATCCACTACGCTTAAACATCTTCGTCAGCAGCGGGGCTGGAGTCTTTCGCGACTGGCAGAAGCGACGGGCGTTTCAAAAGCGATGTTAGGGCAGATTGAACGTAATGAATCCAGCCCGACGGTCGCAACATTATGGAAAATAGCTACCGGGATGAACGTACCGTTTTCGACGTTTATTTCGCCGCCGCAGACCGCTACGCCATCCGTTTATGATCCACAACAGCAGGCAATGGTGATCACTTCTTTATTTCCTTATGATCCGCAACTCTGCTTTGAACATTTCTCGATCCTGATGGCCCCCGGTGCAATAAGCGAATCGACGCCGCACGAAAAGGGTGTTATCGAGCATGTTGTCGTCATTGATGGGCAGCTTGACCTGTGCGTTGGTGGTGAGTGGCGAAACCTTAAAAGTGGAGAAGGTGAACGCTTTGCCGCAGATGTTGCCCATGCCTATTGCAACCGTGGCGAGCAAACCGTGCATTTTCATTCCATTATCCATTACCCGCGTAGTTGAACAGGAAAACTATTTCGCAACGTCGCGCTTGTGGCTAAAATAACCGCCTTTTTTCAGCTACTGGATAAGAAAGTGACCGTATCTTCTCATCGTCTTGAACTGTTAAGCCCGGCACGCGATGCCGCCATTGCCCGCGAAGCTATTTTGCACGGTGCCGATGCTGTTTATATCGGCGGCCCTGGTTTTGGTGCCCGTCATAACGCCAGTAATAGTCTGAAAGATATCGCCGAACTGGTGCCATTTGCCCATCGTTATGGTGCAAAAATTTTCGTCACGCTTAACACCATTTTGCATGACGACGAACTGGAACCGGCGCAACGACTGATTACCGATCTTTACCAGACAGGCGTCGATGCGCTGATTGTTCAGGACATGGGGATTCTGGAACTTGATATTCCGCCGATTGAACTGCACGCAAGTACGCAGTGTGATATTCGTACTGTAGAGAAAGCGAAGTTCCTCTCTGACGTTGGCTTTACCCAGATTGTGCTGGCGCGTGAGCTTAACCTGGAGCAGATTCGTGCGATTCATCAGGCCACGGACGCGACTATTGAGTTCTTTATTCATGGCGCATTGTGTGTGGCATATTCAGGTCAGTGCTACATTTCTCATGCACAAACGGGACGTAGCGCCAACCGTGGTGATTGCTCCCAGGCGTGCCGTTTGCCATACACGTTGAAAGACGATCAGGGGCGGGTGGTTT
The DNA here is from genome assembly GCF_004212225.1 of Escherichia sp. E14V7. Taxonomy (NCBI): domain Bacteria; kingdom Pseudomonadati; phylum Pseudomonadota; class Gammaproteobacteria; order Enterobacterales; family Enterobacteriaceae; genus Escherichia; species Escherichia sp. E14V7. Next base: position 28,462 of record NZ_RHJJ01000008.1, on the reverse strand, counting down.
CCTATGAAAAACATCTGCTGTCGATGAAAGATAACGATCAGACTGCCAACCTGGGCGCGTTGATCGATGCGGGCGTGCGTTCTTTCAAGATTGAAGGGCGTTACAAAGATATGAGCTACGTGAAGAATATCACCGCCCATTATCGCCAGATGCTGGATGCCATTATTGAAGAGCGCGGCGATCTGGCTCGTGCTTCATCAGGTCGTACTGAACATTTCTTTGTGCCTTCGACAGAAAAAACCTTCCATCGTGGTAGCACAGACTACTTTGTTAACGCGCGGAAAGGTGACATTGGCGCGTTCGATTCGCCGAAATTTATCGGCCTGCCGGTGGGTGAAGTATTGAAAGTGGCGAAAGATCATCTCGATGTTGCTGTCACCGAGCCACTGGCAAATGGCGATGGCCTGAACGTAATGATTAAACGTGAAGTGGTTGGCTTTCGCGCCAATACGGTAGAGAAAACCGGAGAAAATCACTACCGCGTCTGGCCAAATGAAATGCCAGCAGATTTGCATAAAATTCGCCCACATCATCCGCTTAACCGTAACCTTGACCATAACTGGCAACAGGCACTGACGAAAACCTCCAGCGAGCGTCGGGTAGCGGTAGACATTGAACTGGGTGGCTGGCAAGAACAACTCATTCTGACGTTAACCAGCGAAGAGGGCGTGAGCATCACTCATACCCTGGATGGGCAGTTCGACGAAGCGAATAACGCCGAAAAAGCGCTGAATAACCTGAAAGATGGCCTGGCAAAACTGGGGCAAACCATCTATTACGCCCGTGATGTGCAAATTAATTTGCCGGGGGCGCTGTTTGTGCCAAACAGTCTGTTAAATCAGTTCCGCCGTGAAGCCGTCGAAATGCTGGATGCTGCTCGTCTTGCCAGCTACCAGCGCGGCAGTCGTAAACCGGTTGCTGAACCTGCGCCGGTTTATCCGCAAACGCATTTGAGCTTCCTTGCTAACGTCTACAACCATAAAGCACGCGAGTTCTATCATCGCTATGGCGTACAACTGATTGATGCGGCGTATGAAGCGCATGAAGAGAAGGGTGAAGTCCCGGTGATGATCACCAAACACTGCCTGCGCTTTGCTTTCAATCTGTGTCCGAAACAGGCGAAAGGTAATATTAAAAGCTGGAAGGCAACGCCGATGCAACTGGTTAACGGTGATGAAGTACTAACGCTGAAGTTTGATTGCCGCCCGTGTGAGATGCACGTCATCGGTAAAATCAAAAATCACATTCTGAAAATGCCGTTACCGGGAAGCGTTGTCGCATCTGTAAGCCCGGATGATCTGCTGAAAACATTGCCGAAGCGGAAAGGATAAAACGCAAGCTTTCAGGGGTATTCACAACTCATTGAGTCTGCATGATATTGTCAGCCGGATAAGGCGTTCATGCCGCATCCGGCAACAAACGACTCAACGTTGTCCCGTTTCTGGTTTGCGTGATTTTTGCCAGTAATAATGCTCGCGCAAACCTTCCGCCGACTCTTCCGCCACAGCACGCAATTCATCGCTGTCCGCTTCATGACGTAGTTGATGATCCACATTCTTCACCCACAAAAATTCATGTCCTTTGTGTCCCGCCATGAGCTGTCCTGAGAACAGCGCACAAGTTAATAAGACAACTGATAACGCTTTCGTAAACATCCCGCCACCCGTTTATTACACTTTGCCGCTATGATGCCGATAGTTTCTTTGAGTTATTATTCTGTTTTGCAAATTAGCGCAAAGAATTTCTGGAACCTGCCTTCCTGATTTGGCACTGCTTTCCACCATTGCGGCGAATTAGTGCTATTTTCGAGCAAATTAAAAAAGGAGGTAAACATTAATGTTTACTTTGTTGATATACTCAGCGGCAGGGAGGCGATGTGAAACAAAGCGAGTTCAGACGTTGGCTCGAATCTCAGGGCGTCGATGTGGCGAATGGCAGCAACCATTTGAAACTCAGGTTTCAGGGGCGACGTAGTGTCATGCCGCGTCACCTCAGTGACGAGATCAAAGAACCATTGCGTAAAGCAATCCTGAAACAACTCGGTTTAAATTAATCGCCATCAGAAGGTTAATGACATGCGAGAGACAGTCAAAATTATGCGTTATCCCGTCACTCTTACACCTGCGCCGGAAGGCGGTTATGTGGTTTCTTTTGTAGATATCCCTGAAGCGTTAACGCAGGGAGAAACTGTTGCTGAAGCGATGGAAGCAGCAAAAGATGCCTTACTCACCGCATTTGATTTTTATTTTGAAGATAACGAGCTAATTCCGTTACCTTCGCCATTAAATAACAACGATCACTTTATTGAAGTGCCTTTAAGTGTCGCTTCTAAGGTATTGCTGTTAAATGCTTTTTTACAGTCAGATATCACCCAGCAAGAGCTGGCGAGGCGGATTGGTAAACCCAGGCAGGAGATCACTCGCTTGTTTGATTTGCATCATGCGACAAAAATCGACGCCGTCCAGCTTGCGGCTAAAGCCCTGGGCAAAGAGTTATCGCTGGTAATGGTTTAATTACAGTTAACGTAAAGTTGTCATTTTTAACAACTGATATAGACTGCCGGATCACCTGCACATAATAACGATCCAATTAATGAAAAAATACCAGCAGCTCGCAGAACTATTACGTGAGCAAATTGCGTCAGGCATCTGGCAACCCGGCGACCGCCTGCCTTCTCTACGTGAACAGGTTGCGCTTTCTGGCATGAGCTTTATGACTGTCGGTCATGCTTATCAGTTGCTCGAAAGTCAGGGGTATATTATTGCGCGGCCGCAATCAGGTTATTACGTTGCGCCGCGCACGGTGAAATCACCGCAGGCACCTGCTATTCCGGTAACGCGTGATGAAACGGTCGATATTAACACCTATATTTTTGACATGTTGCAGGCCAGTCGCGATCCGTCGGTAGTACCGTTTGCTTCAGCCTTTCCCGATCCGCACCTGTTTCCGCTACAGCAACTGAACCGCTCACTGGCGCAGGTGAGTAAAATCGCCACGGCGATGAGCGTGATTGAAAACTTGCCGCCAGGGAATGCAGAACTGCGTCAGGCTATTGCTCGTCGCTATGCCTTACAAGGCATCACTATTTCTCCTGATGAAATTGTCATTACCGCCGGGGCGTTAGAGGCATTAAACCTCAGTTTGCAAGCGGTAACCGAACCGGGCGATTGGGTGATTGTCGAGAATCCTTGTTTCTACGGTGCGTTGCAGGCGCTGGAGCGGCTACGGTTTAAAGCGTTATCGGTGGCGACGGACGTTAAAGAAGGGATAGATCTTCAGGCGCTGGAACTGGCGTTACAGGAGTATCCGGTCAAAGCCTGCTGGCTGATGACTAATAGCCAGAATCCACTCGGATTTACCTTAACGCCACAGAAAAAAGCGCGGCTGGTAGAGTTGCTCAATCAGTACAACGTGATGTTAATTGAAGATGACGTTTACAGTGAGCTTTACTTTGGTCGGGAAAAACCGCTGCCTGCGAAAGCGTGGGATCGCCACGATGGCGTTTTGCATTGCTCTTCGTTTTCGAAATGTCTGGTGCCTGGTTTTCGTATTGGTTGGGTCGCCGCCGGAAAACATGCACGTAAAATTCAACGCTTGCAGTTGATGAGTACGCTTTCCACCAGCTCACCGATGCAGCTTGCGCTGGTGGATTACCTTTCTACTCGCCGTTACGATGCCCATCTTCGTCGTCTACGTCGCCAGCTTGCGGAACGTAAACAACGTGCCTGGCAGGCGCTGCTGCGTTATCTGCCTGCGGAAGTCAAAATTCATCACAATGACAGCGGTTATTTTCTCTGGCTGGAGCTTCCCGAACCGTTAGATGCGGGTGAATTAAGCGTTCAGGCATTGGCGCATCACATCAGTATTGCGCCGGGTAAAATGTTTTCTACTGGCGAAAGTTGGTCACGTTTTTTCCGTTTTAATACTGCATGGCAGTGGGGCGAGCGCGAAGAACAAGCGGTTAAACAATTAGGTCACCTTATTAAAGAATACCTGAAATAGATCCTCATTTAATTTCTCTCAGGTTGGGTAATATGAATTTCGAATAGAAGCTATATTTCCTAACCCCTTGTCTATACTCCAGAAGATAGCTTCTCAAACGCCATAATGCGCGTTAGCTCACATCCTGATTAAATTTTCTCGGGGGCGAGGGTGCGCCTGCAAGCCGCCGACTATGGTTAAACAAGGAGATATTTTTACGGCACGGCGGCTGAACAATTAATTACAACAGGAGTAAGACTTTATGAGCAAGACATTTGCCCGCAGCAGCCTGTGTGCGCTTACCATGACATTAATGACCGCCCACGCCGCCGAACAGCCTACCAATTTAGATAAACCGGAAGGACGACTGGATATTATCGCCTGGCCGGGATACATCGAACGCGGACAAACCGATAAACAATACGACTGGGTGACGCAATTTGAAAAAGAAACAGGTTGCGCGGTCAATGTGAAAACTGCGGCGACTTCCGATGAAATGGTCAGCCTGATGACCAAAGGAGGTTACGATCTGGTCACGGCGTCCGGCGATGCCTCGCTGCGTTTGATTATGGGTAAACGCGTGCAGCCGATTAATACTGCATTGATTCCCAACTGGAAAACGCTCGATCCGCGCGTGGTTAAAGGCGACTGGTTTAACGTGGGCGGCAAAGTCTATGGCACGCCATATCAATGGGGTCCGAACCTGTTGATGTACAACACCAAAACCTTCCCGACACCACCAGATAGCTGGCAAGTGGTTTTTGTTGAGCAGAATCTACCGGACGGTCAGAGTAATAAAGGCCGCGTACAGGCTTATGACGGCCCTATCTACATTGCGGATGCTGCGCTGTTCGTCAAAGCGACTCAGCCGCAGTTGGGTATCTCCGATCCATACCAACTCACCGAACAACAATATCAGGCGGTACTGAAAGTGCTGCGCGATCAACATGGCTTGATCCATCGCTACTGGCATGACACCAGCGTGCAAATGAGCGATTTCAAGAACGAGGGCGTGGTGGCCTCCAGCGCCTGGCCGTATCAGGCCAACGCATTGAAAGGCGAAGGCCAACCGATCGCCACCGTCTTCCCGAAAGAGGGCGTTACCGGCTGGGCAGACACCACCATGCTACATAGCGAAGCGAAACATCCGGTTTGCGCCTACAAATGGATGAACTGGTCATTAACGCCGAAGGTGCAGGGCGATGTAGCGGCCTGGTTTGGTTCGCTGCCGGTAGTACCGGAAGGCTGCAAAGCCAGTCCGTTGCTGGGCGATAAAGGTTGTGAAACCAACGGCTTTAACTATTTCGATAAAATTGCCTTCTGGAAAACGCCTATAGCCGAAGGGGGCAAGTTTGTTCCCTACAGTCGCTGGACGCAGGATTTCATTGCCATTATGGGCGGTCGCTAACTTCGCTGGGGTGTTATATGACGTACGCAGTGGAGTTTGACAACGTCTCGCGGTTGTACGGCGACGTGCGCGCGGTAGATGGCGTCAGTATTGCGATAAAAGATGGTGAGTTCTTCTCTATGCTGGGACCATCCGGCTCCGGCAAAACCACCTGCCTGCGCCTGATTGCTGGCTTCGAACAGCTTTCCGGCGGGGCGATTGCTATCTTCGGCAAACCAGCCAGTAATCTACCGCCGTGGGAGCGGGACGTGAATACCGTCTTCCAGGACTACGCGCTGTTTCCCCATATGTCGATTCTCGAGAATGTGGCCTACGGGCTAATGGTTAAAGGCGTGGATAAAAAGCAGCGGTACGCAATGGCGCAAGAGGCGCTGGAGAAAGTGGCGTTGGGGTTTGTACAGCAACGTAAACCGTCACAGCTTTCTGGTGGTCAGCGCCAGCGAGTCGCCATCGCCAGAGCACTGGTGAACGAACCGCGCGTGTTGTTGCTGGATGAACCGCTCGGCGCGCTGGATCTCAAATTGCGCGAACAAATGCAGCTTGAGCTGAAAAAACTGCAACAGTCTCTCGGTATCACTTTTATCTTCGTTACCCACGATCAGGGCGAAGCGTTATCGATGTCCGATCGTGTGGCGGTTTTCAATAATGGACGCATTGAGCAAGTCGATTCTCCGCGCGATCTCTATATGCGCCCGCGCACGCCGTTTGTTGCGGGATTCGTCGGGACATCCAACGTTTTTGATCCGCTAATGGCCGAGAATCTTTGCGGCATGATGGGCTGTTTTGCCCTAAGGCCGGAACATATTCGCCTGAATACACCAGGTGAAGTGCAGGCCAATGGCACGATTCAGGCGGTGCAATATCAGGGGGCAACCACACGTTTTGAACTGAAACTTAACAGCGGTGAAAAACTGCTGGTTAGCCAGGCAAATGTAACGGGCGAAGACTTACCCAACACGCTCACGGCTGGTCAACAGGTGATGGTTTCCTGGGCGCGTGATGTGATGGTGCCGCTGGTTGAGGAGAGGTGAATGGCGATGAACGTATTGCAATCACCTTCACGTCCAGGTCTGGGTAAGGTGTCCGGTTTCTTCTGGCGGAATCCGGGGCTGGGGCTGTTTTTGCTGCTGCTTGGCCCGCTAATGTGGTTTGGTATCGTCTATTTCGGCTCGCTGCTGACGTTGTTATGGCAGGGCTTTTATACCTTTGACGATTTCACCATGTCGGTAACGCCGGAACTGACGCTGGCGAATATTCGTGCGCTGTTTAATCCGGCGAATTACGACATCATTCTTCGCACACTGACAATGGCTGTGGCAGTCACTATCGCCAGTGCCATTCTGGCCTTTCCGATGGCGTGGTATATGGCGCGCTATACCAGCGGCAAAATGAAAGCGTTCTTTTACATTGCGGTGATGTTGCCCATGTGGGCAAGCTACATTGTTAAAGCCTATGCCTGGACCTTATTGCTGGCTAAAGACGGTGTGGCGCAGTGGTTTTTACAACATCTGGGGCTGGAGCCACTACTCACGGCATTTCTCACACTACCGGCAGTGGGTGGTAATACGCTGTCAACTTCCGGGCTAGGTCGCTTTCTGGTGTTTCTCTATATCTGGCTGCCGTTCATGATCCTGCCCGTGCAGGCGGCGCTTGAGCGTTTGCCGCCGTCATTGTTGCAGGCGTCGGCCGATCTTGGCGCGCGTCCACGGCAAACCTTTCGCTATGTGGTGCTGCCGCTGGCGATCCCGGGTATTGCCGCTGGCTCTATCTTTACCTTCTCACTCACACTGGGCGATTTTATCGTCCCGCAGCTGGTTGGCCCTCCAGGATATTTTATCGGCAATATGGTTTATTCCCAGCAGGGGGCGATTGGCAATATGCCGATGGCTGCGGCTTTTACTCTGGTGCCGATAGTCCTTATCGCACTCTATCTGGCGTTCGTGAAACGTCTGGGAGCGTTCGATGCACTCTGAACGCGCACCGTTTTTCCTCAAACTGGCGGCCTGGGGCGGCGTGGTTTTCCTACATTTTCCCATCCTGATTATCGCCGCTTATGCGTTTAACACTGAAGATGCGGCGTTTAGTTTTCCACCGCAAGGCCTGACGCTGCGCTGGTTTAGCGTGGCAGCACAGCGTAGTGATATTCTTGATGCCGTGACACTGTCACTTAAAGTGGCGGCGCTGGCGACATTAATTGCGCTGGTGTTAGGGACGCTGGCAGCTGCCGCGCTGTGGCGACGAGACTTTTTCGGCAAAAACGCCATTTCGCTGTTACTGCTGCTGCCCATTGCGCTGCCGGGCATTGTCACGGGTCTGGCGCTATTAACCGCGTTTAAAACCATCAATCTGGAGCCTGGCTTTTTCACCATCGTCGTCGGTCATGCGACTTTTTGCGTAGTGGTGGTGTTTAACAATGTCATCGCCCGTTTTCGCCGCACCTCGTGGAGTCTGGTTGAGGCGTCAATGGATCTTGGGGCCAATGGCTGGCAAACCTTTCGTTATGTGGTGTTGCCGAATCTTAGTTCGGCGCTACTGGCAGGAGGGATGCTGGCGTTTGCCTTGTCGTTCGATGAAATCATCGTTACGACCTTTACGGCAGGTCATGAACGAACGTTACCGTTGTGGTTGCTCAATCAGCTTGGGCGACCACGTGATGTACCGGTAACCAACGTGGTGGCACTGCTGGTTATGTTGGTAACAACCTTGCCGATCCTGGGGGCCTGGTGGCTAACCCGCGAAGGCGACAATGGTCAATAACCACTGATACAGGAATATGCTATGCAACATAAGTTACTGATTAACGGAGAACTGGTTAGCGGCGAAGGGGAAAAACAGCCTGTCTATAATCCGGCAACGGAGGACGTTTTACTGGAGATTGCCGAGGCATCGGCAGAACAGGTGGATGCTGCTGTTCGCGCGGCAGATGCAGCATTTGCCGAATGGGGGCAAACCACGCCGAAGGTGCGCGCAGAATGCCTGCTTAAACTGGCTGATGTTATCGAAGAAAATGGTCAGGTTTTTGCCGAACTGGAGTCCCGTAACTGTGGCAAACCGCTGCATAGTGCGTTCAATGATGAAATCCCGGCGATTGTCGATGTCTTTCGCTTTTTCGCCGGTGCGGCGCGCTGTCTGAATGGTCTGGCGGCAGGAGAATATCTCGAGGGACATACTTCGATGATCCGCCGCGATCCGCTGGGCGTTGTGGCTTCTATTGCCCCCTGGAATTACCCATTGATGATGGCTGCATGGAAACTGGCTCCGGCACTGGCGGCGGGGAACTGCGTGGTACTGAAGCCATCAGAAATCACGCCGCTGACCGCACTAAAACTGGCAGAGCTGGCGAAAGATATCTTCCCGCCGGGCGTGATCAACGTACTGTTTGGCCGGGGCCAGACCGTGGGCAATCCGCTGACCGGGCATCAAAAAGTGCGCATGGTTTCGCTGACGGGGTCTATCGCCACCGGTGAGCACATCATCAGCCATACCGCGCCATCCATTAAGCGCACCCACATGGAGTTAGGCGGCAAAGCGCCGGTCATTGTTTTTGATGATGCTGATATTGAAGCTGTGGTTGAAGGTGTCCGCACGTTTGGTTATTACAACGCAGGGCAGGATTGCACCGCAGCTTGTCGAATCTACGCGCAAAAAGGCATTTACGATGCGCTGGTGGAAAAACTCGGCGCCGCTGTCGCAACCTTGAAATCGGGCGCGCCGGATGACGAATCAACAGAACTGGGGCCGTTGAGTTCCCAGGCTCATCTCGACCGCGTCAGCAAAGCAGTGGAAGAGGCGAAAGCGACGGGACACATTAAAGTGATCACCGGCGGGGAGAAACGAAAAGGTAACGGTTATTACTATGCGCCGACGCTGCTGGCAGGCGCGTTGCAACAAGATGCTATCGTTCAAAGAGAGGTATTTGGTCCAGTGGTGAGCGTGACTGTCTTCGATAATGAAGAACAGGTAGTGAACTGGGCAAATGACAGCCAGTATGGTTTAGCCTCTTCAGTGTGGACGAAAGATGTAGGTCGGGCGCATCGCGTTAGTGCACGTCTGCAATATGGCTGCACGTGGGTCAATACCCATTTCATGCTGGTAAGTGAAATGCCGCACGGTGGTCAGAAACTTTCAGGTTACGGCAAGGATATGTCACTTTATGGGCTGGAGGATTACACCGTTGTCCGCCACGTAATGGTTAAACATTAAGGATAATATTGTAGCCAGGGAGAGTGTGAGAAGATCTAACGCACTGTCAGAGAGTTGATATCTCTCTGACAGTGTGTACTGCGTGCAATATCGCTACATCAAATAAACCAACCAAATCTCATAGAGATAAGAGCAAACAATCCAACAGCAGCAAAGAGATTTATAAGCACAACAGTTCTACTGGAAACATTCATATTTTGCCACCTTTTGTCATAGCCCCTATGTGTATAGTACGGGTTAAGTAAATCCGCAATAATACTCATTCTGAAGATGGACAAGGGCAGCTCCCGGGTTATGGAAATATCTCAAATGGGTTGTAAAACTTGATGTACATCAAAAAATAACGCATATTTGCGCGCGTTTTATTCCTCTGGCTGGACGCCCGTACATGTCTCTTTATCAATACCTGCTTGTTTTTTATGCTGTTATGGCAGCTATCGCGTTTGTTATTACCTGGTTTCTTTCCCACGAGAAGAAGCACATTCGTTTTCTGAGCGCCTTCCTGGTGGCGGTGACCTGGCCGATGAGTTTTCCAGTGGCGCTGCTGTTTTCGCTGTTTTAAATCTTGAGCACTAGCTTGACGGCACAACGCAGACTTATATCATTTGGGAGAATCGATAATTTTCACAAGTGGCTAAGGAGAAAGTATGTCGCATCTGGAAGAGGTCATCGCACGCGTGGATGCAGCGATTGATGAGAGCGTCATTGCCCATATGAACGAATTATTAATCGCCCTGAGCGATGACGCAGAGTTAAGTCGGGAAGAACGTTACACTCAGCAGCAACGTCTGCGTACAGCAATCGCTCATCACGGGCGTAAGCATAAAGAAGATATGGAAGCTCGCCACGAACAGTTAACCAAAGGCGGCACTATCGTGTGATTAAAACGAGCGTCTGGCCACCAACCAGGCGCCAACCACAAGTAAAATTGCGCCACAAATTGGGCCGATCAGCGCCCGTAATGGCACGCCATGGCTACGCAAAATATCCAGCACCAGCCCTCCAATCAACTGACTGGCGACCAGTACTGCAATGGTCGTTGCCGCGCCAACGTTTTGATATCCGCTGATACTGGCAAAGACAAAAAATGATCCCAGCAAGCCAGGTATCACTGTCCACCAGCGCACGCTGGAAACCAGTTCGCCAAACCCTGCCATCCCTTGTTTAAACCATAAAATGGAGACGAATAGCACAATCCCCACCAGGGAGTTCAGCAGCATGGCGATGAGAATGGTTGAGGACGTCTGGGTGATGCGCACCATCAGCGTGTTTTGCACCACCAGGCCAATTCCGGCGGCAATCAAAAAGGCAAGGGTGAGCGACTGATTCATCCAATCGCGTCCGGTTCAGTGCGCTCGTCGAGTTGCAACTGCATAAATGTCAGATCCAGCCAACGACCAAATTTAGTACCTACCTGCGGCATTTGTGCGGTGACGACAAATCCCAGAGACTGGTGGAGATGCAGCGAGGCCAGATTTTGCGATTCGATCCCGGCGACCATGACATGCTTCCCGCAATCCCGCGCTTCATCGATCAATCGGCTTAACAATTTACGCCCAAGACCTTTGCCCTGATGATCTGGATGGACATAAACCGAATGTTCCACGGTATGGCGAAAACCATCGAAACTACGCCAGTCGCCAAACGAGGCATAACCAGTCACTACGCCGTTTTCCTCGCTCACCAGCACTGGATAACCTGCTAAAGTCCGCGCTTCAAACCAGGCAATGCGGTTATCTGCATCCACTGTTTGGTCATTCCAGATAGCCGCCGTATACAACACGGCGTGGTTATAAATTTCCGCAATAGCAGCACAATCGGCTTTGCAGGCAAAACGGATGGACATGTCTGGCCTCGATTAAATATTGATGATGATGTTATCAATACTATCGAAAACAGCCCGAAGCAACGGATTCCTTGATGAAATTATCACGTGTCGCAGAGGGGATGTGACGGCTGCAAACAAAACCAATCCCGTGAGCCTGCTACTATTGATGGATTCATGCCAAAAGCACAGGAGAGCATTATGGGGCAACAAAAGCAGCGTAACCGCCGTTGGGTTCTGGCCTCGCGTCCGCATGGCGCGCCGGTTCCGGAGAATTTCCGTCTTGAAGAAGATGATGTCGCCACACCGGGTGAAGGACAGGTGTTACTGCGTACAGTTTATCTGTCACTGGACCCGTATATGCGTGGACGTATGAGCAATGAGCCATCTTATTCTCCGCCCGTTGATATTGGCGGGGTGATGGTCGGCGGTACGGTGAGCCGTGTTGTGGAGTCGAATCATCCTGATTATCAGCCTGGCGACTGGGTGCTGGGCTACAGTGGATGGCAGGACTATGACATATCCAGTGGCGATGATTTGGTGAAACTTGGCGATCATCCGCAAAATCCATCGTGGTCGCTGGGTGTGCTGGGGATGCCAGGCTTTACCGCTTATATGGGCCTGCTGGATATCGGTCAGCCCAAAGAGGGCGAAACGTTGGTGGTAGCTGCGGCGACAGGACCAGTGGGTGCGACGGTGGGGCAAATCGGAAAACTTAAAGGTTGTAGGGTAGTTGGGGTGGCCGGTGGCGCGGAAAAATGCCGCCATGCTACCGAGGTGCTGGGCTTCGATGTTTGCCTTGACCACCACGCGGATGATTTTGCCGGGCAGCTGGCGAAAGCGTGTCCGAAAGGGATTGATATCTATTATGAAAACGTTGGCGGGAAGGTGTTTGATGCAGTGCTACCTTTACTTAATACATCCGCGCGTATTCCCGTCTGCGGCTTAGTGAGCGGCTATAACGCCACAGAACTACCGTCCGGTCCGGATCGTTTACCCCTGTTGATGGCAACAGTGCTGAAAAAACGCATTCGCTTGCAAGGGTTTATTATTAGTCAGGATTATGGACACCGCATCCATGAGTTTCAGCAAGAGATGGGGCAGTGGGTAAAAGAGGGAAAAATTCACTATCGTGAACAAGTTACCAACGGTTTGGAGAACGCCCCACAGACGTTTATTGGCCTGCTGAACGGCAAAAACTTCGGTAAAGTTGTTATTCGCGTCGCGGGTGATGACTAAAGATACGACGGCGGCGTAAAGCCGCCACAAAAATCCAGGCAAAAATCTTATTTCCAGCTTTAATTAACTAACCACATCACTGTTCGACGGCTAATAACAATAAAGATGAGTGGATAATGATTATTCAGCTTCATACACCAGGTAAACGACTTCTGCTATACCGGCAGAGTTGGAACGAATACACGTGAAGGAAATAACATGCCTGGAACGGAAAAAATACCGCATATCAGTTTGACTATGCAGGTTGAGAACGACCTAAAACATCAGCTTAGTATTGGCGCACTGAAACCTGGCGCACGCTTGATCACTAAAAATCTGGCGGAGCAATTAGGCATGAGTATTACACCTGTACGTGAAGCACTATTACGACTGGTTTCGGTTAATGCGCTCTCTGTCGCACCTGCACAAGCATTTACAGTACCGGAAGTGAGGCAAAGTCAATTAGACGAAATCAATCGGATCCGCTACGAACTGGAATTAATGGCAGTTGCCCAGGCTGTTGAAAACATTTCCTCGCAAGACATAGCGGAACTACAGGAATTGCTCGAGAAATTACAGCAGGCGCAAGAAAATGGCGATATGGAACAACTCATTAATGCAAACAGACTATTCCGCTTAGCGATTTACCATCGCTCAAATATGCCCATCCTGTGTGAAATTATTGAACAATTATGGGTCAGGATGGGACCTGGTTTACATTATCTTTATGAAGCGATTAATCCAGCGGAATTACGTGAGCGTATAGAAAGCTATCATGTACTATTCGCCGCGTTAAAAGCAAAAGACAAAGAGGGATGCAGACATTGTCTTGCTGAAATTATGCAAAAAAACGTTGCTATGTTGTGCCAGCAATACAGCCGTTAAATAAAAACGCCCGGCAAATACCGGGCATCAATGTGGTTATTCAAACCGCCAGGCGAAATTTACTCCAATACCATAATTACGCCCGGGAGCTGGTTCGTAATATCGACCATTTGATTCATTAACAATCACCGATCCGACATATTCTTTATCGAATAAATTATCGACACGACCAAATAAATCCACAGTTAAACTGTGGTAATTGTATTTATACCCGGTGAATAAGCCGACGAGAGTATAAGACGGCGCTTTGGCCGTATTTTCATCATCTGCCATAATATCGCCCATATAACGCGCTTCCGTGCCTGCATACCAGCCTTCTTCCGGTACGTAACCTAAAGACGCAAAGCCCATATTACGGGCGATCCCTGGCATCCGGTTACCGTTACAGTCCTGATCATTACAAACATTGCTGCGATATGTGGCATCAAGCCAGGTCCAGGACGCTTTTACGCGGAAATCTCTGGCGAAACGTTGATCCCACGCCAGTTCAGCGCCTTGACGACGGGTCTTTCCGGCATTTTTATACGTGGTGCGTCCACCGCTACTGCTATCGACAACAATTTCATCATCGGTGTCGGTCTGGAACAATGCGAGACTAAGCAATCCATCACCAATACGCGTTTTACTGCCGATCTCAATCGTATCGTTGGTGGAAGGTTTTAAACCAAAGTTCATACCGCTTTGCCCATCAGCGCGATAAGACAACTCATTAATCGTCGGTGTTTCAAAACCGCGCCCGGCTGCCAGATAGATATTCCAGGCATCGGTCATCGCATATTTTAGCGATCCGGCTGGTAGCCATTTGTGATAACTGGCATCACCGCTGTCATCGCCGTTACCCGGAGTAACGTAATGGTCGTTGGAATCAAACCACACGGAGCTGTAGCGCACGCCAGCATCCAGCGACAGTTTTTCGCTCAGCTGCCACTGCGTCTGTAAATAGGGATCGACGTTCCACATCAGATTGCGTTCGTCGCGGCGCAACTCACCTTTTTGCCCGTATTCCGGCACGCCGCTATTCAGTCGGAAGTTATTGTAGCCTTTGCGGTTTTCGCTCATGTTTTCGTAGTTCAGGCCGGTAGTGAACGTGACCGGAACGCCCAGCTCGCCACGGTGTGTCCAGCGGCTGTCTATCCCCTGGTAATGGCGTTGCAGAGTAATCACGCCGCCCGCATGTGACGGGTTAAGTTGCGGTGCCATCGGGATTGACTGGTACTGGGTCGTTTCTCGCTCCCCGGCATACATCATCACACTCATATCATCTTGCGCGCTCAGGCTACGTTCATAGCGCAACCCAGCCTGAGTTTGCTTGATGGTTTTTCGCGTGTCGTACTGTTCAGCGCGTGGCGCTTGTTGCGGATTCGCTTTCCATTCTGCTTCGGTTAATCCACCAGGATCATCTGCTTTGATATCCACGCTGTTGAAAATCAGGCTTAATTTGCTGGCGTCATCAATGCGTACGCCCAGTTTGGCATTGGCTAAATTTTTCTGCGCACCACTATGGTCACGATAGCCGTGAGTCGTAAAGCGTGTGGTTGAGACGGTGTAATCGACATCGCTTGGCTGTGTGCCGTCGCCCGTTGCGCCCGTTGCTTTCAGCCCATAGCGCCAGCTGCCAAAACTGCCATAGTAACTACTGGCTTCAATGGTTGGCGGTTGCTGTCCGGTTTGAGTAGTGACATTCATCACCCCGCCAGACGCGTTGCCATACAGGGCAGAGAAGGGGCCACGCAGCACTTCCACATTTTGCACACTGCTTAAATCGATATTGGATGTTTGTCCTTGTCCGTCGGGCATGGTGGCGGGAATACCGTCCACATACAGACGAATACCGCGAATTCCGTAAGTGGAACGGGAGCCAAATCCGCGAATCGACAGCTGTAAATCTTGCGCATAGTTCTGCCGGTTTTGTACCTGCAAACCAGGCACGCTGGTCAGTGATTCAGACAGATTGATGCGCGGTGTTGCCAGGCGCATCTCCTCGCCATCCACTGCGCTCACGGCTGCTGGCGTATCCAGCTCGGAAATCACTTGTGGCGCGGCACTGACAATCATGGTTTGTTCATTGGTTGCAAAAGCGGAAGGGGAAAAGGCAATCAGTGCGGGCAAAACAGTCTGTCGGACGGAGAAAATCTTCATGAAAAAAGCCAGGTTAAGAATGGGAATACGCCGTCATGGTAATAAAATTGTAAATTTATGGAAAACAAAACGGCACAATACGTTAAGTAATTGAGAAAATTGTAGTCGTAACGGCAAGAAATACTCCACATTTGAGAAAATAATGATTACCATTCCCATTTATAACAAGAGTGTAACGATGATTACGCTCAGCGAAGCATTGTGAAGCAGCAAAAATATCGGTTCATCAAAGGGAGTCGTCATGCATTTACGTCATCTGTTTTCATCGCGCCTGCGTGGTTCATTACTGTTAGGTTCATTGCTCGTTGCTTCATCATTCAGTACGCAGGCCGCAGAAGAAATGCTGCGTAAAGCGGTAGGTAAAGGTGCCTACGAAATGGCTTATAGCCAGCAGGAGAACGCGCTGTGGCTCGCCACTTCGCAAAGCCGCAAACTGGATAAAGGCGGCGTGGTTTATCGTCTTGATCCGGTCACTCTGGAAGTGACTCTGGCGATTCATAACGATCTCAAGCCATTTGGCGCCACCATTAACAACGCTACTCAAACGTTGTGGTTTGGTAACACCGTAAACAGCGCGGTCACGGCGATAGATGCCAAAACGGGCGAAGTGAAAGGGCGTCTGGTGCTGGATGATCGTAAGCGCACGGAAGAAGTGCGCCCGCTGCAACCGCGTGAGCTGGTAGCTGACGATGCCACAAACACGGTTTACATCAGTGGTATTGGCAAAGAGAGCGTGATTTGGGTCGTTGATGGCGAGAATATCAAACTGAAAACCGCCATCCAGAACACCGGTAAAATGAGCACTGGTTTAGCGCTGGATAGTAAAGGCAAACGTCTTTACACCACTAACGCTGACGGCGAATTGATTACCATCGACACTGCCGACAATAAAATCCTCAGCCGTAAAAAGCTGCTGGATGACGGCAAAGAGCACTTCTTTATCAACATCAGCCTCGATACCGCCAGGCAGCGTGCATTTATCACCGACTCTAAAGCGGCAGAAGTGTTAGTGGTCGATACCCGTAATGGCAATATTCTGGCGAAGGTTGCGGCACCGGAATCACTGGCTGTGCTGTTTAACCCAGCGCGTAATGAAGCCTACGTGACGCATCGCCAGGCGGGTAAAGTTAGTGTGATTGATGCGAAAAGCTATAAGGTGGTGAAAACGTTCGATACGCCGACTCATCCGAATAGCCTGGCGCTGTCTGCGGATGGCAAAACGCTGTATGTCAGTGTTAAACAAAAATCCACTAAACAGCAGGAAGCTACCCAGCCGGACGATGTGATTCGTATTGCGCTGTAATCGACACAGGGGAGTTTGTCTTTCGTTGGCCGGATGCGGTGCTAGCGCCGCATCCGGCAAGCGGAGCACAACGCCTGATGCAACGCTGTCGCGTCTTATCAGGCCTGAAATATGCATGATTATTTGATTTATATTGAGTTTGTTGGCCGGATTAGGCATTTACGCCGCATCCGGCTTTAAACCGGGCAATTTTGCAATTAACTCGCCGTTTCAGGTTTAAACACAATTTCCTGTTTTTCTTCATCTTCCTCGATGACTGGCGCAGTGCTGTGAATTTCGGCAACGCGTTTGCGCACACCAAACCAACCCACAACCAGCAAAATACCGATAATCGGCAGCGCCGCGATGGTATAAGTCCCGTTCGGGTAATCGAACGCCATCAGCACCAGGACACTCAGTAAAAACAGTAATGTCAGCCAGGAAGTGAAGGGCGCGCCAGGCAGTTTAAAACTGACATCCGCTGCTTTGCCTTCTTTAATCGCTTTACGCAGGCGCATCTGGCACACGATGATAAACGCCCACGAGGCGATAATTCCCAGCGACGCGAAGTTCAGGACAATCTCAAATACGCGAGACGGCACCAGATAGTTGAGGAATACGCCAACAACATAAACGACCAGCGTCGCCAGAATCCCGGCATACGGCACATGCTGACGGCTCATTTTCGCCATAAAACTCGGTGCGGAACCGCCCATCGCCATCGAGCGCAGAATACGCCCGGTGCAGTACAGACCAGAGTTCAGGCTGGAGAGGGCAGCGGTCAGCACCACAATGTTCATAATGCTGCCGATATATGGCACACCCAGTTTAGAGAAAAACGTCACGAACGGACTTTGCCCCGCCTGATACGCGCTCCACGGCAATAACATAACCAGCAACACCACGGAGCCGACGTAAAACAGGCCAATACGCCAAATCACACTGTTAATCGCTTTAGGCACCATGGTCTGCGGATCTTTACATTCTCCGGCCGCTGTACCCACCATTTCAATGGAGGCAAAAGCAAACACTACGCCCTGAATCAACACCAAAGCAGGCAGCAGACCGTGGGGGAAGAAACCACCGTTATCGGTAATCAAATGAAAGCCAGTGGTGTTGCCATCCAGCGGCTGACCGCTACCGAGGAACACTGTACCCACGACCAAAAAGGTCACAATGGCGAGCACTTTAATAAGCGCAAACCAGAACTCCATCTCCGCAAACCATTTCACACCGATCATGTTCATGGTGCCAACGATGGTCAGCGCAGCGAGCGCAAAGACCCACTGCGGCACGCCACCAAATGCGCCCCAGTAATGCATATACAGTGCGACGGCGGTGATATCGACAATCCCCGTCATCGCCCAGTTAATGAAGTACATCCAACCGGCAACATAAGCGGCTTTCTCACCCAAAAACTCACGGGCATAGGAGACAAAGCTGCCACTGGAAGGGCGATGTAATACCAACTCACCCAGCGCGCGCAGAATAAAAAACGAAAACAGGCCGCAGATTAAATAGACCAGTGCCAGCGCTGGCCCTGCCATTTGCAGTCGGGCTCCCGCGCCTAAAAACAAACCAGTACCAATCGCGCCGCCAATGGCGATCATCTGCACCTGACGATTGCCCATCGCTTTGTGATACCCCTCTTCGTGGGCATTAAGCCAGCGGCGTTTCGCGGCGTGTTGATCTGAAGTGTCGGTGTCGTGTTTACTCATTGCTCTCCCTGATTGCTTTAATGAAAACGTCATATAAGTTGCCATGAACAATGTTTATTCATCCTGGCGATGACAAGATTCACCATTATTCTTTATGGGTATAACTGTCGGCGCAGAATCCTACCCGTTATCGTGTAACGATGCAAAATAATCCCGCTATAAATGTGTGGGGATAATGGCGGCTAGCGACAAAGTCGCAACCTGATGAAATTATGACGGAAAAACCACTTTTGGTTCGATGATACTCGACGGTCGCCGACTTTTTCACCACTCGTTCGTCGCTCTGAGCGCCAGTGGTTTCAGTGGACACTGGGGGGGTCTTCGCTGATTATCATTGAATAGTGAGGGACTAACGCATGACGGGCTTTAGGGGTAATACGCCAAATACCAATACAATTGCTGACTAGATGTACCAGTTACCGACGTTACAGAAAGTGTCAAAAAATGTAAGAGTGATATTGGGTAATAAATGCGCTATTGCCCAACAGAAACTTCTTGAATTAATCCTGTTCCAGGGACATTACAACCCTTAAAACATTACTTCAATATAATTAATGTGTATATCATTCTCGATATTAATTTATGAAGTGAATTTGATATATTCCGAATTCTTAATTTACATTACTAATGTATGGGGCATAACGTTAAGATGGCTATGTGCAGATTAAGATATCAGGGTGGGGCGGTAGCGTTTACAGATATTAATTAATTGATGAAAATTATGTTATCCGTGTAATCATTTACATTAACTATTGATATTGAAGATGGATAAATAAAGATGCTGAGAACTAATGTTAAGGAATCGTAATGGAAATCGTTGAGAACTTGCTTTGATTTCATTGTCTATGAAGATGATGCCATCAATACTGCACAAAGTAGAAATATTGAACATCAAAGAGAACCCTATTTAATAAATAATAAAATAGCGTTTGTTTTTTTATCTGAAAAATATTATCTCCAGGAGAAAGGATATGTCATTAAGGAGAATGACATCTGGTGAATTAACATTAGCCAGATCGATTTTTGAGAATACAATTGATTATAACAAGGTATGGATCCACAATGAAAAATATTTGCCCGGTCAAGGGGAAAGAACAGCGATGACCCCAAACGGGGAAATGTATTATCCTGATGCTGTTTATAGTTCAGATTTTTCATCGCAAGCAATGCCTGGTGGTCGTGAAACAGTAGCCGGTGCTTCTCACTTGTTTATTCATGAAATGATGCATGTTTGGCAATATCAGAAAGGGTATTCAGTTAAGTTGCGTGGTTTATTTTCCTGGGCAGCAAATTATCATTACGATCTTAATTTACAGTCAATTGCTTCTTATTCCATGGAACAACAAGCGTCTATAGTTGCTGATTATTGGCTGTTGATTAACTATGGACTGGTAGCTGATTTGGCAAATGTTAAGTATGTAGGTGATACAACTGAATCAGTGAATACTCTATCGGAAAAATACAAAAATGTGCTTGGTTTATTTCCTGCGGGCGTCATATGAAGAGATTTTTTTTGTTGCTCTTTTTGTCGGGATGTACTGTTGGTGATTATGTTCGCCCATTGTTGCCTGGTAATATATATTTACAAGACGGACGGGTTTGTTCAAAACCAGACGATGGGAATATGATTTCAAATTACATTTTATATGAAGGTAAATATGGCAATGCAATAAAACTGAAAAGAGTGACTGGTCAGTTCGATCCCGTATGTATTGACATAAGTGAGCTATCTTCAGATGTTATTTATATCGGAAAATACATGCTCTCTTCCGGAAGTAAAAAAGAATACTATGGTTTTAGCATAATTAGATCAGGAGAACGTATTTTAAGACTTGATGATAATCATATCAAATGACAAATTAAATAATTCCATTGGTTTTATTAATGTGTTTCAGATGAATGTTTTCACCAGGTTAACATGACGGTGCATTCTTCATGGTATATATGGTTGATAGTTTCTTAGTAGCACTCATAAGTATTGATGTATTTTATGCCAGGCGAATATATTGCATATTTTCTTTTCTGTAAGATTTCTTATTAGCAGTGAACCATTTCTAGTTAAAAGGATTAATTATGAGTTTTACAGCTACAGATTATCCATCCGGCGCACTAGTTGGATCGGGTACACATAACGTGACTTTGAGCGGCAGCGCAGTTCCTGATGGAATGTTACTGTTTGCAAGCTTGGGGGGTACAGAAACAGTAGGGGAACTATTTACTTATTCTATTAAATTAAAAACGCCTGACACCCTGAACCTGGGCTATGTTTCCCCCGCAGCCAACCTGCAGCTCAAACCGATGGTGGGCAAAGATCTGTGCGTCCATATCGAATTGGATGGCGGAGGAAAACGTTATATCAGCGGGCTGGTGACGGCAGCACGCGTGGCTGGTCACCAAGGACGTTCGGTGGTGTATGAACTGCGGATCGAACCGTGGTTAAAAATACTGACCCACACTAGTGACTACAAAGCGTTTCAGAATAAAAACGTGGTGGACATTCTGGATGAGGTACTGGATGAGTACCCCTGGCCAGTCGAAAAACGACTGGTGGAAAATTATCCGACTCGCGCCTGGCAGGTGCAGTACGGTGAAACAGATTTCGATTTTATTCAGCGCCTGATGCAGGAGTGGGGTATCTACTGGTGGTTTGAGCACAGCGAGAACAGTCACACGTTAGTGCTGGCTGATGCCATTAATGTCCACAAGGCATGCGCAGATTCGCCGCTGGTGTGTTATTACCAGAAAGGGCTGAAACTGGACAAGGAGTTTATCCATACCATCACAGCAAATGAAAGCCTGCGCAGCGGACAGTGGGTGCTGAATGATTTCGACTTTATGAAGCCGCGTTCACTGCTGAAGAGCACCGTGGCTAATCCGCGTGAAACCGGCTTTGCTGAATATGAGCACTATGAATGGCCGGGAGACTTCTTCACAAAGAGTGAAGGTGAAATGCTGACACGCATCCGCATGGAAGAACAGCGGAGCCCCGGTAGTCGGGTACAGGGCAGCGGCAATATTCGTACCCTGATGACAGGTTTTACCTTCACCCTGGAAAACTATCCGACAGCCGAAGTGAACCGGGAATATCTGCTGGCACAGACCACGCTATTTATACAGGACAATGCGCAACACAGCGGCCAGGAGCAGCACTTCTCTTACTCAACCAGCTTTGAGTTGCATCCCACCAATGAAGTTTACCGTCCGCAGCGAACCCTGAGCAAACCCCACACCAAAGGCCCGCAGAGCGCCATCGTGACCGGCCCCGCGGGGCAGGAAATCTGGACGGATAAATATGGCCGGGTGAAAGTTCAGTTTGGCTGGGATCGTTACGGTAAGAATGACGAAAACAGTTCCTGCTGGATTCGTGTCAGTTATCCGTGGGCGGGTAAAGGATTCGGTGGCATTCAGATCCCGCGCATTGGTCAGGAAGTTCTGGTGGATTTCAAAAATGGTGATCCGGATTTACCCATTATCGTAGGGCGGACATACAACCAGGACACCATGCCACCGTGGGGACTACCGGGCGCAGCGACGCAAAGCGGGTTTTACAGCCACACCATCGGCGGCGGCCCAACCAATGCTAACGCCCTGCGTTTTGAGGATAAAACTGGCGGAGAAGAAATCTGGTTGCATGCCGAGAAAGATCAACGCATTGAAGTAAATAATAATGAAAGCCATTGGGTGGGCAATAATCGCCTTAAAGTCATTGATAAAACAGAAACTGCGATTATTGGTGAGAAACGTTCTCTAACAGTCCAGACAGATGATATCTCTCTCGCCGGAGGGGATAAAACAATTCAGACAGTGCAGAATTTACGCCTTGCTGCGGGAGATTCCATTATTCTTAGCTGCGGAGAAACTATCCTGCAAATGACCAGTGGCGGGATATTTAATATAACCTGTAAGAATTTTAATATTACAGCAACAGAGAACGGAAAGATAAATACACAATCAGGGCAGCTTGATTTAAATATGAATGATAGAGCGGCAGATATACCTCCGCCTGGAACATTAGAGAAAACAGCCCTTCAGTTGGCGATAGACGCCACATTCATGACTAAAAAATAAATAAAAACCCATCAATAAACAATTCATTAATTAAAAAGGACTCATAACATTATGACGGAGTATTATCTCAATGAAACTGTTGTAACTTTTCCTGGAAATATTATTCAGGACAGTACCATTAATATGCTGCGGCTCAGCAATCCAGACGCCGCACTAATTATCAGCCGGGGCCAGATGCAGGAAGGAGACGAATTAGCATCTCAGGTTGAACAGCAAATGAAAAAGCTGGAAAAGCAGGTAAAAGAACTGCGCTACACGCCCGTGCAGGTGACCCGCGTGGGGGTTAATGACGCAGAGGAAGGGCTGGAGATACAGAGCCAGTTTCTCCGGGGTAACGAGCATGTGTACCAGTGTCAGGTGGCATTTGTATTGCCGGGTGAGCGGGTCATGATGGCCTTCACCTACGCCAGAACCACACCGCTGACCCCGGCTGATATGACGCGCTGGGCTGAAATTAAAAAGAATCTGCGCTTCAGGATACGGCAGGAAGCCAGGACGAATTAATCACACAGGGAACGGGACATGGAAGATGCATTCTGGGCGGCAAGACAGGGTGATGTCCTGCTGCATACGTCGTTTATGGCAGATGTGTTCGGCGCAGTTGTAGAGGTTGCAGCCACAGCCCTGGTGGATGTTCTGGTTGTCGGAACCATGGCGGCGCTGGGCGGGGTTCAGGTGGCAAGTATGGGCTGCGCAACCATTTTAGTGATCGGTTTGGCAACTGCTGTATTTATGTCGTATCAGGGCTGGAATGACCGAATCAGTAAGGAAAGTGAGCAACTGGCGAACTGGCTTTTCCCTCCTCAGATTGAAGGTTACATCCTCACCGGTTCTGGCGACACATGGATCAACAGCAAACCTGCCGCGCGGGCAGCGGCTACTGCTGCATCGCGGCAGGAGATTGAGGCGCAGGAAGCGCAGGCGAAGGCGGAACAGGAAGAAGCGCAGCGTCAGGAGGACGCCAGAACGTTCCGGGATGTGGCCGGGGAATATCTGGAAATGGCGGGGGCAATAACCCTGGCGGTTAACCCGGTGACAGGGCCTTTCCTGATGGCCCGGGCGCTGTACGACCAGCTCAGTACGGAAGAAGGGCGTTCTGAGATGGTGGATGGCGTGACACATTTTGTTTCGGAACTATGGCAGCCCACTGTGGCCAGCGCGGCCCCTGGCTCCACCCCGACCCCTGACGATAAAATCGACTGCCATAAACATCCCTCCTCACTGACTCAGTTACTCGCACAAAAAAAAGCCGCCTTTCTGGATGACCCTCCGGGAACGGCCCTTAACCTGTTGAATCCGGTCGGTATGCTGGAAACCGCCTTTCAGGGAGTGAATGCGGTTATTGGCAGCATCAGTAATCTGTTCAAAGGCGATGACGAGCCGCCCGCGGCGGAATATATCGCGGAAGGCGCGCGGGATGTGCGTATCAACAGCCAGCCGGCGGCACGCAGCGGGGCACGCTGCACCTGCGAGGCCAGGGTGGTGAATGAGCCGGGGGACGGGGCGTTTGTGTCGCCGGATGTGCGCATTGGCGGTCCGTTACTGGTGGTCAGGGATATCAGAAGCGGCAGGTCGCAGATAACCCTGGTGGCAACCGTGGCGCTGATGTTACTTCGCCCGGGCAAAATGCTTTCTAAAATCGCCTGTTTTGCTGCCAGTATCGGGATGAGCATGCTGACGCAGAAGGCCACCACAGCCCTTCCGCATCCGGTCAATGCCGCCACCGGGGCCAAATACCTGGCCGATGACGATGACTTCGACTTCAGCCTGCCGGGCCACTTTCCGCTGGACTGGCAGCGCGTGTACAGCAGTCGTGACGAACGCACGGAAGGGATGTTTGGTCAGGGCTGGAGTGTGATGTATGAAGTCAGCCTCGTGCGCACACCGGGTAACGCGGACGAAAACTGCATGACCTTTGTGTCGGGTATGGGGCGACGCCTGGATATGGAAGCCGTGCTGCCGGGGAGTGGCTTTTACAGCCCCGGCGAAGGACTGGCAGTACGGCGTGGTGAGCAGGGGCACTGGCTTATCAGCAGCGATGATGGACATTTTTTTCTGTTTGAAGCCGACCCGCATCACCCGCAGCGCCAGCGGCTGAAAATGCTGGGCGACCGTAACAGCAACTGTCTGAATCTGTACTACGACGACCGGGGACGCATCACTGAAATCAGCGGCGAACAGCAGCGTCCGTGCATCCGTCTGTATTACGAACTGGCGGCGCATCCCCGGCGGGTGACACAGATTTATCAGCATTTCCCTGAGGCTGCTCCTTTACTGCTGCGTCGTTACAGCTATGACGAGGCCGGCGACCTGAACGGCGTGTACGACAGCACGGGGCAGCTGCTGCGTGAGTTTGCTTACGACGAAAACCACTGCATGACGCTGCACCGCCAGCCCGGTGGTGAAGGATATTATTACCAGTGGGGCTGGTATGAAGGGCCGGATGATGCAGGCTGGCGCGTGACGGGCCACCATACCGACAGTGGTGCGCGATACCGTCTGGACTGGCGGATGGCTGAACGTGTGGTATGTGTGACAGACGGGATGGGCCGGACCCGCTTTCATCAGTGGGATGCACAGAATCAGGTGACGGCGTACCAGGACGAAGCCGGGCAGGTGATGACGTTCCGCTGGAGCGACGAAGAACGACTGTTGCTGGGGATGACCGACGCTCAGGGCGGCAAATGGCGCTATGTGTATGACCGCCTGGGGCATATCTCGGAGACGCACGACCCGCTGGGGCGGGTGGCACAGACACAGTGGCACCCGGTGTGGCACGAACCGGAAACGGAAGTGGATGCAGCGGGGAACAGCTGGCGGTGTGAGTACGATGAACGCGGCAATCTTCTTGCCGTGACCGACCCGCTGCAACAGAACACCCGGTATCAGTATGACCGCCACGGCCAGGTGGTACAGATAACCGATGCCCGTGGGGGGAATAAATACCTTCAGTGGAACGAAGACGGGCAGCTCATGCGACATACGGACTGTTCCGGCTCGCAGACGGCCTGGTTCTACGACGAACGCACGCGGCTGATACGGATGACTGACGCGCAGAGCCACAGCACGCGCTACGGATATGACGACAGCGGTCACCTGGTGGAGGTGATACTGGCGGACGGCCGCACGGTGAATTACCAGTCAGACGCGGCGGGCAGGCTGGTGAAGTACACCAGCCCGATGGGGAGGATAACGCGCTGGCAACGCGACGGGCAGGGCCGGGTGCGCAGCCGGACGGACGCGATGGGGCGCAGGACGGCGTTCGGGTACGACGCTTACGGGCGGCTGACCCGGCTGACAAACGAGAACGGAGAACGCTATCAGTTCCGACACGATGTGCTGGACCGTCTGGCGGAGCAGATAAACCCGGACGGTTGCCGCCAGGCGTACCGTTACAACGCGCTGAACGCGGTCACGGAAGTGGTGTTCACCGGGGACCGGGGCGGTGAAATCCGTCACCGGCTGGCGCGTGATGCGGTGGGTCGGCTCACGGCAAAGGAGACAGCCGATAGCCGTACGGAATACGTCTGTGATGCGGCAGACCAGTTACTGGAAATCCGCCGCCGGAGGTCGGATGCCGGGGAAACGGACGCACCGGAGATTATCCGTTTCAGTTACGACAGACTGGGGCGGATGCTGACTGAGGAGACGGCACAGGGCGTCTTAACCCATCAGTACGATGAACTCAGCAACCGGACTGCCACCACCTTTCCGGACGGCAGAACGCAGCGCCATCTGTACTACGGGAGCGGCCATCTCCAGCAGATAAATCTGGACCGGGAGGTCATCAGCGAGTTCACACGTGACGCCCTGCACCGGGAGGTGCTCAGAAGTCAGGGGCGACTGAGCACGCGGCAGCTTTATGACCCGACCGGGCGGCTGAAGCGCAGGGAGACATACAGCGGGATGCGCGGGGTGGTACCGGAGACGTTCACGGACCGGCAGTACAGCTACAGCGGCGAGGATGAACTGCTGAAGACGCGGCACAGCCGGCGGGGGGAAACGGATTACTTCTATGACCCCACGGGCCACATCACGGCGTGCCGCTCGGAGGATGAGGGGTATCTGGCGAGCTGGCAGTACGACGCGGCGGGAAACCTGCTGGGGAGGCGCGCGGGGGAAAGGGCCACGGCAGAAAACAGCGTGGTGCCGTTCAACCGGCTGATGTCTTACCATGGTGTGCACTACCGTTATGACGAACACGGCCGGACGGTGGAAAAGCAGGGCCGGAGCGGAACGCAGAATTACCGTTATGATGCGGAACACCGGATGGTGGAAGTGACGACAGTGCGGGGAACGTACCGGTATGTGTACGATGCGCTGGGGAGGCGGACGGAAAAACAGCACATCAGCCCTGACGGTAAAGCGTACAACCGGACAAAATTTTTATGGGACGGAATGCGACTGGCGCAGGAGAGCAGGCCGGAGGGAACAGGCAGCCTGTATATCTACAGTGACCAGGGGAGTTATGAACCGCTGGCGCGGGTGGATAAGGCGGGCAAAGAGGGACCGAACCGGATACTGTATTTTCACACGGATGTGAACGGCGCACCGGAAGAGATGACGGACAGTGACGGGAGAATCGTGTGGGGGACGGGGTATCAGGTCTGGGGTAACACGATACAGGAGAAGGACCACGGCAGGGTGGAACAGAACCTGCGTTACCAGGGACAGTACCTCGACAGGGAAACGGGGCTGCACTACAATCTGCACAGGTACTATGATCCGGATGTCGGGCGGTTCATAGTTACGGATCCGATAGGGCTGGCGGGGGGAATCAACCTCTACAGTTATGCGTCAAATCCGCTCTCATGGATTGATCCCCTTGGATTAAGAAAATGTTCCTCATCACGTAAGCCTGAAAAAACAAAATCAAAATCTACAGGCAGAACGAGGCCAAGAAACAAGAATGAAGAGTTTGCTTTAGATCATGTAATGAAACATCCTGAAAATGGCACGGTAATTATTAAAGCAGATCAAATTGGAGATCCTCACTTTAAAGGTAAGGGGTGGTCGAAAGTAGAACAAAAAATCAACGGTGTAACTGTTCATTATATGGCGAAGTTTGATAAGAATGGAAGAATGACTCATGTTACTGACTATAAGATAAAGGATTGATCATGAAATTTATCTATAAAGATAGTAAGCAAAAGAGTTATCACTGGAAGCAGTGCGAGAAGCTGAATGCTCCTTTTATAGAGATTAGTCAAATTAATCGGGAGTACATGAATATATTTTATGAC
The DNA here is from genome assembly GCF_004212225.1 of Escherichia sp. E14V7. NCBI lineage: Bacteria > Pseudomonadati > Pseudomonadota > Gammaproteobacteria > Enterobacterales > Enterobacteriaceae > Escherichia > Escherichia sp. E14V7. Next base: position 492 of record NZ_RHJJ01000008.1, on the reverse strand, counting down.
ATTACCAATTCTCAGATTGATTTGGAAAAATTATCCGCTGATATTAAATGTATATATTTAAGTTATACTCAATTTTTTATGTGCGATCATTTAATTATTGATGATTTATATGAACAATATTATTTTTTTAATTTGGCAGTAAAGATTGAGCATGCTGAATTTATAGCTGAGTCATTATATGATTATCTATTTAGTAAATTAAATACTTAACTGTAGTTGATAGTTCGAAAACACTAATACCTGCGTTTTCAGAGACAGTATCTTGAACGTGAAACGGGACTGCATTATAACCTGTTCAGGTACTACGATCCGGACTGCGGAAGGTTTACGCCGCCTGACCCGATAGGGCTGGCGGGGGGGATAAACCTCTATGCTTATGCGCCTAATCCATTGTCATGGGTCGATCCACTTGGTTTATTGAGATGTGGTCTGACTGGTAATGAAGTCAGGGAAAGATCACGTAACGCTGCTTTTTTGTACTAAATAATTCGC